>JBGPUS010000037.1:0-13522 GCA_041491325.1 Nitrospirota bacterium
AGTTCGTATTGCTCGATGATGACCTCGGAGTCGATGCCGGGTTCTCCCGGTTTTCCGATGACCCGGACGATTCTTCCTTCAGGCGGTCTGCCGCGAAGCGGGTAAACAATGATCTCCGCGGCCACGATGTCGCCCGGCACGGCCTGTCCTGTATTTTCCCTGCTGACGATCAGGTTCTGAGTAATCCGGGGATCATGGGAGTTCACAAAAGCGTACCCGCCTGTGTGCTGGTCCGGAAGTTCGTAGGTCCCCACGATCCTGGTGTGCGCGCGCTCCAGGATGCGCACGATCACGCCTTCGCGCTTGCCGGTGACTTTTCTTTGTCCGGCGGGCGGCGATACCCGGACCACGACCTTGTCGCCGTTCATGGCGTCAAGCCGTCCGTGGCTGGAAATGAAAACGTCTGTCTTTCCTTTTTTCTCGGGGATCATGAATCCGAAGCCCTGGTGATGGGCCTGGAAGAGGCCCGTTTCAAGGTCCATTTTTTCAGGCAGGCCGTAGCGGTTGCCGCGCGTTTTGATGAGCTCGCCTGTGTTCACGAGTTCGCTCAAAGCGCGTTTAAGCTCGTGGCGGTCGTCGACCGTAAGCCTGAGCTGGCGCATGAGCTCGCGCACCATCATGGGTTTGCCTGTTTTGGTTTTGATTTTTTCTATTATTTGTTTGTCCGTGTATTTCACTCGAATGTCTTTCTCCAAGGCTCCTTCTCCTCAACAAGGGGAAGCGAAGCAGGTTGTAATATCCGCAAGCCGATGCTTGCCGGTTCTGTATGGACG
This sequence comes from Nitrospirota bacterium, assembly GCA_041491325.1. Classification (GTDB taxonomy): domain Bacteria; phylum Nitrospirota; class UBA9217; order UBA9217; family UBA9217; genus JBAZLV01. The sequence continues at coordinate 774 of JBGPUS010000037.1, forward strand.
TTTCACACACGCAGCAGTTTGCCGGTCGCTTCCGCGATCATGATCGTCCCTTTCTCTATTGTTGCCTCCGCGAGAATCAGCTTTTTCGTTTCCTGCGCAAGTTTGCCGGATATCAAGAGCTGTTCGCCGGGCGCGGCCGGGGCCTTGAATTTGACCGTCATCTCGGCGGTCACTGCGGGGATTCCGAGACTGAAAGCCAGTTTTGCCATGGCTTCATCGAGCAAGGCGGAGAGAATTCCGCCGTGAACGATCCCTTCGTATCCCTGGTGTATGTCCGTGGGAGTAAAGAGAGCCCGAAGGGAGCGTTCCTCGGCATTGATTTCGAAATCGACGCTAAGGCCGTAGGGGTTTGTTTTGCCGCACACAAAACAGCGGTCGTTGTCTTTTAGTTCTCTCATTTGGTTGCAGGCCTGTTTACGTTATGAACTTCTTTCCATTTGCGCTTCCACTGAAATCACCCCACCTAACCTCCCCTTGGCAAGATGAGGGACTCATGCGCCCCTCCTTGCCAAGGAGGGGTTGGGGAGGTGGTTCGAACCTGATGCTCGTGAAGAGCCTGTGCCCCGTGGCTAAAATAGCATTTGCGCTTGTCTTCCTCTTAGATGTCAGTATAATATAAAAAATGCAATTTGACAAACATATAACGCCTGCGGCCGCGCAATTACAGGCTATCGGCATCCAGGACGAGCCGCAGGCGCTTCAGAATCTGGACCTTCTGCGCGGTCTGCTCGGCGGGGATGGGGCCTCCGTGTTTTTTCCGCTCGTGTTGAACGATCTGGCCGTTGCCGCGGATCCGGACCTGGCGCTCAATAACCTCGAACGGTTCACGGCTTCGCTTGCCGACGTCGCGTCCTTTGTTGCGCTCTGCCGGGAACGACGCGATGTCGTCCTTTCCCTCGTCACGGTCTTCGGCGCCAGTCGCTTTCTCTCCACGTACCTCATAACAACCGCGGACAACAGCCTCTCCCTTTTTGCCGAGCCAGCCTATCTTGACCGTCCAATGGGCAAGGAGCGGCTTTTGGAGCAGTTTGCGCGCCGGGGCGGCGAACGCGGCGATGAGAAGCAATTCTATCATCTTCTGCGGACCATTCGGAAACAGGAAATGCTTCGGATCGCTTTGCGCGACCTGCTGCACAAGGCGGAGCTCCAGGACCTTGTGGGGGAGCTGTCGGACCTTGCGGAAGTCTGCCTGCAGGAAGCCTTGGCATGGTCCGAGGCGAAATTGCAAAAAAGATACGGCAGGCCGGTCCTTCGGACATCTGACGGCGGAACAACGGCAGCGGGGTTTTCCGTTATCGCAATGGGCAAACTGGGCGGCAGAGAGCTTAATTTCAGCTCCGACGTCGACCTCATGTATGTTTATGCCGCGGACGGCGAGACCGAGGGAACGCACTCTTTCGAGGGTGGCGCATCGAACCGGACCACAAACCACCAATATTTCATCAAACTTGCTGAAATGGTGAGCGCGGCGATCAATGAAAAAACAGAGGACGGTTTCGTCTTTCGCGTGGACCTGCGCCTCCGGCCTGAAGGCCAGCAAGGCCCGCTTGCGCAGAGCCTGGGCGGCTACGAAATCTATTATGAATCGTGGGGCCAGACCTGGGAACGGTCCGCGCTCGTTAAGGCCAGGCCAGTGGCAGGGGATGATGCCGTGGGGAGCGAGTTTCTTGACCGCATTACGCCTTTCGTGTACCGGAAATATCTCGACTACGGCGCGATTGCCGAAATCCGGGAGATGAAACAGAAGATCAACGAAGATGTCCGACGCAAGGGAAAGACTAACCGGGACGTGAAGCTCGGCTACGGCGGCATCCGCGAGATCGAGTTCACGGTCCAGGCACTTCAGCTTATTTACGGAGGACGCGACCGGGCGCTGCGCGAGAAGAACGCGCTCAAGGCGCTTCACCGGCTTTCGCAGAAGGGCCTGATCACGTACGAGGAACAAGCCACGCTGTCGAAAGCCTATGTATTCCTCCGAAACACCGAGCACCGTCTTCAGATGTTCGATGATCTTCAGACGCAGACCTTGCCTTCCGGCGAGCATGACCTTCGCACGTTGGCGAGGAGCATGGGCTATTTCGGCCGCGGCTCGGAAGCCGAGTCATTGCTCCGCGACTACGCGGAACACACGCGAAAGGTCAGAGCTGTTTACGACGATTTGTTCGCCTTTACGGGAGGAGAGGCCGTTCCTGAGACTCCGTCAGGCGACTACGACCTTCTGTTGGACCCGGAAACGCCGACACAGAAGGCCATCGAGCTGCTCTCGAACGCGGGTTTTCGCGACCCGGGCAAAGCGCACCGGGACCTGCTTCTGCTTCGCGAAGGCCCTGCCTTTGTCCACCAGACGCCGAGGGGCCGCAGGCTTTTCAACGAGCTGTTCCCCTCGCTTTTTCGGGAACTTAGCGCCTCGCCCGATCCGGACATGGCGCTGAACCATCTGGAAGCCTTTCTCGCGGCCCAGGGTTCGTGGGAAACTCTCCAATCGCTCGTGCGACTTGACGCGTCCGCGACCACGGTGCTGGTAGCCGTTTTTGCGAACAGCGAGTACCTGTCAAGAATGCTTGTGGGAAGGCCCGCGCTGCTGGATGATCTGCTCATGCCTCGCAGGACCTCCGGGATGGGGACGTGCGCTTTTTTATCGACAGAGCTGGCGGAGGAACTGGGGAAAGCGGGGGACCTCTCGGAAAAGCTTGATACTCTTCGGAGGTTCAAGCATCGGGAAGAAATCCGGATCGGCATGGCGGACCTTCTGCGCAATATGAACGTGGCGACTGTGTCGCGCGACCTGTCGCGGCTCGCCGAAGTGTGTCTCGGCGCCGCGGTCGAGCTTGCCGCGAAGGAAACCGGCAAACGCTACGGGGTCCCGGGTGTTTTTACCGGCCTCGCGATCATCGGCCTCGGGAAGCTCGGGGGCAGGGAGCTTACCTACGGCTCGGACCTCGATCTTCTCTTTGTGTGCTCCGGTCCGCAGGCTCCCGCTCCAGCGACGGGCATGACGGCGTTCGAATACTTCAGCAAGATAGCAGAAAAGACGATTTCCTATCTTTCATCACTTACCCGCGAAGGTCTTGTCTTTCGCGTTGATACGAGACTCCGGCCCACGGGTTCCAAGGGGCCGCTCGTGCAGAGCGTTGACGCGTTCGTAAACTACTACTCGTCCGAGGCGGAGACCTGGGAGCGGCAGGCGCTTTTGCGGGCGCGCTGCGTGGCAGGGGACAACGCCGTCGGAAAAGAATTTATGAGCGCGCTTCAAGACCTCGTTTACCGGGACGCGGATAAGGCCGCGCTTGCTATCGACGTGCTCACGATGCGCAGACGGATGGAAGAAGAACTCGGGAAAGAGAACGACGCATTTTATAATATCAAACAAGGGGCGGGCGGGCTCGTGGACATCGATTTTATCGTCCAGTATCTCCAGCTCTGCTACGGCAAGCGAAGGCCGTGGACGAGAGTTCCGGGAACGTATAATGCCTTACGCGCGTTGAAGAAAGAGGGCCTCATTGGACAGGGAGACTACCGGGTCTTGCATAGCGCATACCTGTTTATACGGCAGCTTGAAAGCCGCTTGCGGATTGTTTCAGACCAGGCGACCAGCCGCCTGAGCAGGGACCCGAACAATTTGCGTTCGCTGGCCCGTCGCATGGCATATCCCGATGAGGGCACGCCCGCAGGACAAAAGCTTCTCTCAGATTACGAACAACACCGTTTAAAGGTAAGAAGCTTGTTTAACTCACTGTTACTCCAACGCTAACAAGCTTCCGAAGTGCCTTTCATCAGACCCTTACTCAATTCTAAAAAAATGTCCGCTACTCCGCTGCCGATTTTGACCCTTTCACGACAACTCGTTTCTTTCAATGATATCTCTATCATTGCACAGCAAGATGTTCATTGCTTACACATTTCCATTTCCTGAAAGCCCCTTCTCGTATTCGCTAAGAAAAATAACTCCAAATAATTAACATGTTATATGCATTGATGGTTTGAAAATATTCTGGCATTGAGATTGTAATAAGCATCATGACAATGACTGCATGGGGCAGGATTGTGCGTGTTAGAGACGTTCGAAAAGCAGAGGAGGCAGGCCATGAGTAAGGTGAAAAAGTCAGTTGTATGGGCGCTGTTTTTGGCACTCTTGCCCGGATTGATTGCGTGCAACGGCGGCGGAGGAGGCGGTGGCGGCGGCACGGCTTCGGGTGGAAGCAGCACCGCGTCGGCGTTGACGGTGGCTTCAAAAGTGAGCGTTGTGGACGCCCAGCAAGCAGGTTCGGTTGGGGGTGGCGCGGCGCCGATTAAGCTCGGGCTTGCTCGCCTTGCGGGAGTGCTGTCATCTACCCCGGCTGCCACGTCGGATTATACCAGCGACAAAACCAACGTCTGGGTCGAAGATCGTACGACGGAGTCTTTCAATACGATAAATGATATTCTTTGCATGATGGGTCAGACCAAGTATGACTCCATGCTGAATAAGGGCATTTATACGGCCCTGGTAGACCAGAATGTGTGCAGCAGCAGCAAGTCCGATGTATCGAGCGCCGGGTCCGAGGCGCAGAACCAGTCGTCGGGTGCGGGCATGCCGTCCTACATGACGTTCAATGTCATCTCGTCCCGCGTTGACAACGCGTCCCCTGAAATTTTGAAAATGTGGATACACCAGCCCGCAAGCGACCATGACTCGGAGGCGTTGATCTACGCATACGCCACGATTGCCGAGGGCTCAGGCAGCACGAATCCGTATGGCATCTTCGCCATGCACTTTGCGGGCTATAATATTGTAAACGGCACCGTAGCGGGTACGCCCTCCTTCAAGGGCACGTTAAGGGCTGTACGGGCAGTAGCGAGCGACCCCGCGAGTAAAGTGCTGCTTCAGTTCGTGTCTCAGGACAGCCATGATTGCGGTATGGGCATGGAAAACTCGGACCAGCAGGTCATCCTGGACAGGTCTGCCGACGGATCAGGCGGAGCGGGAGTCATTTACCAAAGCAGCACCGGAGCTTGCGGGTCTCAGGAAATTCACTTTGATATAGCCTTCAGCGCCGCGGATTTCTGGAGACGGGATCTGATCACGTTAGGCAATCCCACTGCCTGTCTCGACAGGGTACACTTCGATGAAAGTTCCTGGAGCTATGGGCTGTATGACGCCGCCGGCACGAGATTGACTCGTAATTCCGGGTTTCCGATCACGTTTGCCCAGGGCGGCCGGGGGTTCATCGGCTATTGGGGTTTGTGGGCCGATAACGGCATAACAATCAACAACGGCGACATCGTGAACAAGGTGGATTATAACAACGGCGCAAGCACGCCGACGCCCTATACCGTATTCAAAGCCGCCGGCAAGTTGAAAAAGCATACGAGAAAAGCAATGACCGTTGCGGATATCACCGGCATACCGCTCGGTTACTATGAACAACCCGTGACCGGAGGTCCGGGTACGAATTATCAGGTCGTTTGGGGAGATCCGTCTAATACGGGCACGACAACCTTCTATAAAATTTCCTCCCTGCCTCAGAATTGCAGCGGCAATTGCACCTGGGCGGATATGGCGCCTGTTGCCGTCGACTTCCAGCATCTTCAGTGGGGGACCCTCAATTTCTGGTCCCAATCGTTGAGCGGTTCGGCGCAGGTGCCTTTGAACGGCTGTACCCACACCGCGCCTGGCGGGCAGTATCCTAACGGCTATACGAGCTGCGCTGTCCCGGTGGGGGGCACATCCGTCATCTTCTATGCAGAGGACGTTGTCTCTCCCGGAGACACGGTGCCCGCGACGCTGGCGTGCTACGACAATTGCCCGGATCCGGCTACAATAACCACGAATGCCCCGTATTTCACGAGCAACGGAGCAGAGCATGATTACACGATGAGTACAAATCTCGCGGGTTCAAATCCCATGCTGCTTATGCTGGGCGCCAGTTCCGCGGGAACGTCGGTAACGGACGCGGCGTATCCGTACGGTCTTCAGAGCGGAGCGCTTTTTGACCCGAGCGTCTCTAATCTTGCGGCTCTTGCTTGTCCCTGGAATCCTGGTCAGATGTGCACGTGGATGGCATGGAGCGCGCTCACGGAATTCTATACCTGGGAAACCGGCCCGAGCACGTGGAACCAGTTCATCACCGTAACCGACGCAACCCACCAGAACGGCGTGAAATTCGACGCTCCGCTGGAAGTGAAGTACGTCCTCAACGGCACGACGTACCTGCTGCAATACGGAGGGTTCGGCCAGCTCCAGGGCATACCGGGCAAGTGCGTGGACATGGATTCCGGCCTGAACGCGGATTGCAGCCTCGGCGGCAGCGGCAATAATGCGATCAGATGGGTGCCGCAGTTCACCATCCCGAGAGTGAAGCAGGACGGTGTCACGCTCACGACCGTGACGGATCCCGACAATGTCCCGTACTTCGTGAAGCCGCTCGAAGTCGAGCAGCGCATGAAGACGGACGCGACGCCGGGCGCATGTACCGCCCTTGCAGGCACAGACTTTGCCGCTTATACACCGCTGCCGGACATGACGATATTCGTAGACCCAAAAGTGACTAATGGCGATGAGCCTGCAACGCCTGCCGCGCCGGCCGTGATCGGCGGTGTCGTGCAGTAGTCGTCTTTTCCTAAAATAATGTTTGTTTCCAAAGGGCGGGATGGTTTCCCCGCTCTTTTTTTATTCCCACCATAAATGATTTTTATAGCGTGCTGTAATGATTTAATACATTCCCGCCCTAATTTTCTTGACAACTTCGCGGTCATTATAATAACATGCGACCAATGCAAAATGAAACTATACGTTTGCATTACGCAATAGTTATTACACATGCATGATCTCGTGATCGATTTCAAGGGGGAAGAATAAGACCATGCTGCGACGATATTGGAAAGTAGTTATATTGGTGCTCATCATAGGTACTGCGCTGACGTTGGCTGGTTTAGCGGTCGCATCTCACGAGGTCACTCCGGAGATGGCCGCGCCCGCGCCGACATCGACAACGCCCTGGTGGGTCTGGCCGCTGACACTCTTCATCGTGACGTTCATACTCGGCATTCTTGCGGTGCTCGGCGGTGTCGGAGGCGGTGTGCTGTTTGTCCCGATCGTGGGAGGGTTTTTCCCGTTCCACATCGACTTCGTGAGAGGAGCGGGACTTCTCGTGGCACTTGCGGGGGCGCTTGCGGCCGGGCCGGGTCTCCTCAAGAGGAACCTCGCAAGCATCCGGCTTGCGCTTCCCGTTGCGCTGATCGCCTCTTCTGCCGCGATCGTGGGCGCGATGATCGGCCTCGCCCTCAAACCGAATGTCATCAACACGCTGCTCGGCGCCACGATTCTGTTCATCGTCGCGATCATGGCCTTAGCGAAAAAATCCGATTTCCCCGTGGTTCCCAAACCGGACAACCTATCCCAGAGCCTCGGCATCATGGGCATTTATCGCGAAGAATCTCTCGGCAAGGACATAGAATGGAGCGTTCACAAAACGCCGTTGGGCTTGTCCCTGTTCATCGTGATCGGGATCATGGCGGGCATGTTCGGCCTGGGCGCCGGGTGGGCAAACGTGCCGGTGCTGAACATTCTGATGGGCGCTCCGCTTAAAATATCGGTCGCCACGAGCAAGTTCCTTCTTTCCATCACCGACACGTCGGCGGCGTGGGTGTATCTGAACCAGGGCGCGGTGCTGCCGTTGATCGTTGTGCCTTCCCTCGTGGGCATCATGCTCGGCTCCATGGTCGGCGTTAAGATCCTCGCCAAAGCGAAGCCCAAAGCAATCAAGTGGATGGTTATCGGTCTCCTGCTCTTTGCAGGGACCAGGTCTCTTCTCAAGGGACTGGGAATCTGGAAATAGGGGGAATGAACATGACGAATGAAAGAACGCAGGCTTCGGAAGAACAAATCGTATACGCGGGCATTCTCAATGTCGGGATGTGGTTCGGTCTCTTTTTGCTCGTGCTCACCTTTATCACCTACATATCCGGAGTGCTTCCCACGTTCGTTCCGATAGATGAACTGCCGAAGTACTGGGGAATGAGCGCTCACGATTATATCGCGCAGCTTCATGCGCCGACCGGATGGGGCTGGGCTCCGCTGGTCGTTAAGGGCGATTACCTCAACTTCGTAGGCATTGCCATCCTGTCCGGGCTTACCATACTCTGTTATGCGGTGATCCTGCCTATCTTGTTCAGAAAGAAGGATAAAGCTTACATTGCCATCGCCATCACGGAAATCCTCGTGCTCTCGCTGGCCGCGAGCGGTTTGCTGAAAGTCGGAGGCCATTAAATACATCGCAGGGCTGCAACATGCATCTTACAAGGGCGGCTGAGAAGCCGCCCTTTTTGTTTAGCGTATGTGTCATTATAATCATTCCCTCCAAGAAATAATTATGCTCCTTGCCCCTTTTCTGCACGCTATGCTATAATCACATTATTGTCTTGCCGAATTGTCGATTCCGGCCGGCATTTCGGTAACAGGTCATCATACTATATTTCTGTTGTACGAAAGGAGCGAAGCTTTGTCGATTATCACAATCTCAAGAGGGTCATACAGCAGGGGCAAGGACGTGGCGGAGAGACTTGCGGCTGCATTAGGCTACGAATGCGTTTCCAGGGATATCTTGCTGGAGGCCTCCGAGGAGTTCAATATACCGGAGATAAAGCTGATCAGAGCGCTCCATGACGCGCCTTCCATTCTTGATCGCTTCACCTACGGCAAGGAAAGATACGTGGCATATATCCGCTCTACGCTTCTCAAATGCGTGCAAAAAGACAACGTCGTTTTTCATGGCCTGGCAGGTCATTTTTTTCTGCAGGGGATTCCCAATGTCTGCAAAGTAAGGATCATCGCTGAATTCGAGGACCGGCTCATGGAGGAGATGAAACGGGAAAACATCTCCGCCGAAGAAGCGCGCTATATTTTGAAAAAGGACGACGAAGAGCGCCGCAAGTGGAGCCTTCATCTTTACGGGAAGGACACAAACGATGCGAGTTTGTACGACATGGTCGTGCACATCAAGACCATGAGCGTGAAAGACGCCGTGGACGTCATTCAGTGCGCCGTTAAGCGGCCTTGTTTTCAGACGACGCCGCAGTCCCAGGCTCTTTTGGACAATCTGGCCCTGGCGGCCCAGGTGGAGGCCAGGCTGGTGAATCAGTTCCCCTCGGTGTCCGCCAGCGCGGAAAACGGCGTGGTCACCATAAGCGTCAAGGCGCCGCTGGCCCACGAGGATGCCATCGCCGCCCAGGTAAAAGAGGAAGCCCTCGCGGTGCCGGGCGTTAAGAGCGTTAAAGTGTATGTATCGCCTTCAACGACTGGTGATTAACAGACCTCTCAGCGTGAGTTCGATAAGTCCGCCGGCCCTTGTCGGCGGACTTGTTTTATCAGCCGAGCGGGTTGGACGGTCGCTTCGTAAGGCCCATTTTTCCTTGACAGAGCCCTTCCTTTTGTTGTACATTCTTTTCGTTTTGCATGTTCCCGAATTCTGACCTGCGTGACTCCGAATGACGCAGGCTCATCGGACTTTGAAAATCGAGCATGCCGCATGTTGTCTCTCCGAGCGATCAATTTCAGCTTTCGTGCCGCCCCGGAGCACCAACGGCGAAGGGTTTTGAATCAAGAAGCCCGACCGGCATAGTATCTGGCCTCATCAGGGGCATACGGGTTTTTAAACATGGACGTCGGCAGTATTTTATCCATAGGTATTCTCTGTTTCCTTTCCGGCGCTTTGGCCTCACAGCTTCCGCTCTCGAAAGTGCGAAACTTCAGTTATCTCTTTCCGCTCGCAGGCGCGCTCGCCTTTCTCATCGCAAGCGGGCCCCTCATTCTCGGCCCCGCATATGCCGGAAAGGCAATCCCGGTGTCTTCGACCTTCAGCTTCGCTTTTTCGGGCGACGCGCTTTCCGGATTTTTCGTTGTCCTTATTTCGCTCGTTGTCGTTGCCGTTTCTCTATACTCAATCGGTTATACCCGGGGGCTGAAAAACCCGGGTTACCTGGGTCTTTTCTTTAACGTCCTCGTTTTGAGCATGTACGGCGTCGTGCTCTCCGCGAATATTTTCACGTTCCTCGTATCGTGGGAAACCATGGCCCTGGCCTCGTACTTTCTTGTCGTGTTCGATCGGAATGAAGAGACGGCGAGGGCCGGTCTTTTTACCGTTGTGATCACCCACCTCGGGACGGCCTTCATCATGGCGCTCTTTCTCGTTTTAGCGCGCTACACCGGGAGCATGGACTTCGTATCCATGCGGGCGGCCGCGGACGCTCTTTCCCCGGGCGTCAAGTCGCTGGTCTTTATCCTTGCCATCATCGGCTTCGGGACCAAAGCGGGCATCATCCCGCTCCACACCTGGATACCCCGGGCCTATCCCGTGGCCCCGTCGAATATAACGCCTCTCATGTCCGGCGTCATGATCAAGACCGCGGTATACGGGTTTCTTCGCGTCGCGCTGGACGTGCTCGGCCCGGGACCCGAGTGGTGGGGGATCGCGATTATCGCCGTAGGCGCGGTCTCGGCGGTCCTCGGCATCCTCTATGCGATCATGGAGAACGACCTCAAGGTTTTTCTCGCCTATTCGAGCGTGGAAAACGTCGGAATCATGCTTCTCGGGATCGGCGCATCGTTGTTATTTCAGAGCAGCGGCAGGACCACGCTGTCGGCCTTCGCGCTTGCCGCTGCGCTTTACCACGCCTTGAACCACGCGCTTTTCAAGGGTCTCTTGTTCATGGGGGCGGGGTCGGTGGTAAGCGCAACACGGACGAGAAACATGGAAAAACTGGGCGGCCTGCTCAAGGTAATGCCCTGGACGGGCTTTCTGTTCCTCGTGGGTTCCCTCGCCATCACCGCGCTTCCTCCCCTGAACGGGTTTGTGAGCGAATGGCTCACCTACCAATCCCTGCTGCTCGGTTTTACGTCACCCTCGGTTGCCGCGAAAATCGCGGCGCCGCTGGGCGGAGCGGTCCTGGCGCTTACCGGGGCCATTGTGGCCGCGGGGTTCGTCAAGACCTTCGGCACGACCTTCCTCGGCAGGGCGCGGAGCGAACATGCGACCGCAGCCCAGGAGTCCTCGCCCTGGATGGTCCTGGGCATGGCGTTCCCCGCCGTACTTTGCGTCGTCCTCGGAATTTTCCCCGAGATTCCTCTTTCGCTCATTTCGCCGGTGGTCTACTCCATCACGGGAGCGGACGTCGAGTTTCACCGTCAGGGCCTCCTGCTGACGCCGGGAGCCGCGGTCTCGCTCTCGACTCTGGCGATTTCCGCCGCCATGGCCATGAGCTTCGTCGCTGTTTTCTTATTCATCAGACTTTACGGCGGCAGGAGAAAGACAGTGTCCGCCGACTCCTGGGACTGTGGTTTGCCGGGGCTTACGCCGCGCATGCAGTATACGGCCACGGCCTTCACCAAACCGCTTCGCATTATTTACAAGCGGATCTATCTGCCGAGTCGGGACATCAAGGTCAGATACTCTCAAAAGCCCTTTTTTGTAAAAGCAATTCAATACGGCGGCGATATCACGCCCTTTTTTGACCGCTTCCTGTATGAGCCGGCAACCAGGGGGATACGGCTCATCACGGGCAGGGTGAAGACGCTGCAATCCGGAAACCTTCAGTTGTATCTCGGCTACATTCTGATTACCTTGATTGCGTTGCTCATATTCGGAACATAAGGGCCGCAACCAATGATATTGAAACTACGGGTTCTGCTTCGCAGAACACACAGATGAACACAGGTTAGGAAATAGCATCCCACAAAAAACATGGAATACTTGCAATTTCTTATCATCGTTTTGTTCTCGCCGTTGCTGAACGGAGTGATCAAAAAGCTCAAGGCGAACATGCAGGGCCGCGTCGGCCCGGGCGTGCTCCAGCCTTACTATGACCTGCTGCGCTTGTTTAAAAAGGACATGGTGGTTTCGAATACAACGTCCTGGATTTTCAAGGCCGCTCCCTACGTCGTTTTCACCGCGACAACGGCGACGGCCATGATCGTACCGGTCGTTTCAGTGCCGTCCGCTTACGGCCCGATGGGCGACGTGATCGCCCTTATTTATCTGTTTGCCCTGGCGCGGTTTTTCATGGCGCTTGCCGGGCTTGACGCAGGCTCCGCATTCGGCGGCGAGGGCAGCAGCAGGGAAATGACCGTGGCGATCCTGGTGGAACCCATGATGATGCTCGCCCTCTTCACGGCGGCTATTACCGTCGGCTCCACCGACATTGCGCATATCGCCGCGGCCTCCGGCAGAACGTTCTCTCCGTCGCACGTGCTCGCTCTGTCCGCTTTCATCGTGGCGATCGTCGCCGAGACGGGCAGGGTGCCGGTGGACAATCCGGACACCCATCTTGAACTTACCATGATACACGAGGGCATGGTGCTGGAATATTCCGGCCGATATCTGGCCCTCATGGAATGGGCGCATGCCATGAAGCAGATGGTTCTGTTCACCGTGGCAGTGGACATTTTTTTTCCGATCGGCCTGGTCCGGTTTCCAGGCGGTACGGCGGTTCTCGCTTCGTCCGTGCTGTATGCCGTCAAGATGCTCGGTCTGGCCGTACTTATGGCGACGGTAGAGTCCACGAGGGCAAAGATGAGGTTTTTTCAGCTTCCTTCGCTGCTCGGCGGCGCTTTCGTGCTCGCGTTTCTGGCGCTCGTGACGAACATAATGATGGGAAAGTAGACGGTGTTTTTCGAACCTCGAATGGGAGCGCGGCGCTATGAAATCCTGGATTGAGGCTTTTTCGATAATTGATTTTATCTCCGTCGGCATTCTTCTGACCGCGGTGACCCTGAA
>JBGPUS010000038.1:0-13266 GCA_041491325.1 Nitrospirota bacterium
GGAGGAACAGCACAGTTCCCTTCCGCAGGGGCCGAAACCGCCGATCATCCGCGCCACGTCGCGAACGCCGATCTGGCGCATCTCGATCCTGTTCTTGAGTTTGTACGCAAGGTCTTTGACCAGCTCGCGGAAGTCCACTCTTGTCTCGGAAAAAAAGAAAAACGTCGCGCGGGAAGCGTCGAACGAGTACTCCACGCGGATAAGCTTCATCGGCAGCTCGCGTTCGGTGATCATGTCCTGGGCGGTCGAGAAGGCTTCCTTCTCGCGCGCCCGGTTTTTTTCTTCCCGGACCCTGTCGTCGTCCGTGGCTTTACGCAGGACCTTTCGGAGCGTTCTCGATGCCTGCCCCTTGGAGGAGCTCGCGTCAACGGGCGGCTGCTCCTCTCCCTCCATGGGCTCCGTTTCCAGCTCTCCCGGAGCAAGGACCGGAAGGGGCTTAAGCTCTTCCGCCGCGGGCGCGTTTCTTCTGATCCGTACCACAAGGGCAAAACCGGGCCCCCTGTCGGAATCGACGATCACCTGATCTCCCACGGCAACCTCGACGTTCGTGGCGTCGAAGTCATACACTTTCCAGTTGTCCCGGAACCGCACCCCGGCCAATTTTATCATGCTATCCGTCATGTCTGTTTGCACTCCGTTTTCCGCTTTGATTATTCCGTATGACGAATGTACGTCATGCCTGCCCCAGCTTCAGCAACAGATTTTCCGCCACCAGCTGGCCGCTTGTTCGGCGCTCCAAAAGCCTTCTGCTCTCGACGAACAGTTCCACGTTCGCAAGCAGCCGCTGCGCCGGATACCGCTCTCCCCATTGCCTGAGCGCTTCTTTGCCATGGCCGTAAACGAGAAGTTTCTCATTGCCGGTCTCCTGAAAAACCAGGGCATCCCGGAGCCGCTCGACCCCGAGATCCAGAAAACGATCGAGTTGCTCACGGTCCTTGGAAAGCGCGTCGGCCTGGGCCAGCATTTCCATCGGACCCATACGCTCCAACTCCGACCAACGGGACATAAGCTCTTCCCGGTCGGCCTTCTCCCGCTCTACTTCCATCTCGAGGCCGCGGCCCATACTCCCCTGTGAGAGCGCAGCAAGAAACCACGCGTCCTCTTCGGAGAGCCCGCGCCTTCTCATGAGCGACTCCGCAAGGATATGCCGGGGCAGCGGAAGGAACCTGATCTCCTGGCACCGCGAACGGATGGTCGCAAGCAGGCTCTGAGGCCGCGCGGTTATCAAAATGATAAGAGCGTCACCCGGCGGCTCCTCAAGCGTCTTGAGAAAGGCATTGGACGAAGCCTGGTTCATGCTCTCTGCCCCGTCTACCAGCAATACCTTTTTCGAGCCCTCGAAGGGTTTGAGCGCCAGGTCCGCCTGCACCTGCCGGATTTGGTCTATTTTTATCTCGGCGCCGTCCGGGACCAGAAAGCGGACGTCCGGGTGTCCCGAGACGGCGACCTTCCTGCAGGCTGGGCATGTTCCGCACCCGCCCTCCTCGCCCGCAGCGGGGCACTGCACCGCGGCGGCAAGGGCAAACGCCGTCATATTTTTGCCGAGCCCCGGGTCGCCCGAAAAAAGATAGGCATGGGCAAGCGTCCGGTTTGCAAGGGCCCGCTTTAATATCTTAATAGGCCGTTCGTGACCCTCTATCGCCGCAAAAGAAATATCTCGCTGTTCCATAGCTTTTTTTGCTCGGTGCTCAACCTACCTGCCGATACGAGTAACAAAAGAATCGAATTCCGCTGAAAATAATCTTATTCTTTCTGAGGATGAACAGAGAAAACGGAAGGGTAAACGCTTTTATCCGATTTTATCCCGTAATCCTGTCAAAACATTTTCCCAATTTGTCCGGGTCGGAAATCATCGAAACTCCGGCAGCAGGCTCATGAGCCGCCAACCTTTGATGTCTTTCTCCGTTACAAATACCCACTCCTCGGTATCGCGCAGCGTTCTCACGCTCGCGGAAGAGAGCAGGTAGTAGTCGATTTCAACGTCCACGCTTGCCTTGCGTTTTTCCTTATCAAATCGTTCTCCCACCATGCGGTAGTCGACGACTCGTGCATTTTTTGCGGCTTTGATCCGGGCATTGAAGTCCGGCCGAAGATGGTTCGAGGAAAACACACCCGCCGCATCGAGGTTGTTCCAGCGAAACATGTTGCCGTACGCATGAAGACTCTGGTCAAGCTCTTCGCGAAGATCGGGACCGCATGCGCACAGGGCAAGGGCCGCAACCGACGCCAACAAAAAATTCCGCATTTCACTCCTCCTCCGCCAAAAATCACGCCGGTTTCGCCTAACCCGAACATGCCGGAAAACTTCTTAGCCACCGAGGTCACCGAGAACACAGAGAGAATCAAAAAACGGTATTCTTCTAAATTACTTTCAAGCCTTTCTCTGTGCCCTCTGTGCGCTCTGTGGCAAAAATATTCTTGCCGTTTTGAGTAGAATTTTATTCTTTAGTAACTAACTATCTTCCACAAGCGCCCGAACCTTCAGGTGTATTTCCTCCGGCACGGGCGACGCATCCACGGTCAGGATCCGGTCGGCTTCCTGCCGGGCCAGGGCCAAATACCCTTGCCTCACCCGCTCGTGAAAGGCCATTTCCTCGTTTTCGAACCGGGCCTCTGTTTCAAGCCCGCGGCTCGCGTTTCTCCCGTGCGCGCGGGCGAGCCCCGCCGGCGCATCGATATCGAAGAGAATGGTACGATCGGGCCGCATTCCCTTGCACACGATCCGGTCCAGGGCGCGGATCAATTCGATATCAAGGCCCCGCCCGTACCCCTGGTACGCGACCGTCGCGTCCGAGAACCGGTCGCACAGAACAATGCTGCCCGCGGCGAGCGCGGGCAAAATGACCTCGGACAGATGCTGCGCCCTGCTTGCCGCATACAAGAGCAGTTCCGCCGTCGGGTCGAGCGCCGTATGCGCCGGATCAAGCAGTATTTTGCGGAGCTGGTCGCCGATGGCCGTGCCTCCCGGCTCCCGGGTGAGCACGACCTGTTTCCCCATGGCTTTCAAGTGGTTCGCAAGCAGAATGAGCTGAGTGGACTTGCCGGAGCCCTCAATGCCCTCAAGGGTGATAAACGTTCCCTTCATTATGATGGAAACTCCGCAACGGCATCACCCTCTGCCCGTAGCGCGGGGTTTGAGGAAAAAAGGATCACCTGGGTCTTCGCGCCGAGGTTGCGAAGTATCTGGCTTGCGGCCTTTTGGCGCGCGGCGTCGAACGCCGCAACGGTATCATCCAGGATGAACGGCAATCTCCGCTTGCCGGCAAGCGCCTCGACCAGTCCCGTCCTGAGACAGAAGTAGACCAGGTCGCGCGCCCCATGGCTTAATTCCGCGTAGTTCACGATCGAATCATCCACGGCGTGCACAATAGGCGGCCCTCCGTTCTGGCCCACCTCGATCCGGACATACTTGCCGCCGGTGATGGAGGCAAGGTTTCTCTGTGCCGCCGCCTCGACCGCCGGAACGAGCGTCTCCAGCTCGATCCCGCCGATCCTGCTTGCAATATCTATTTCCGCGGAGAACCCGGCTGCGCTGCCGCCTTCAATCGGCGCCGCGAAATTATCCGGCAGGTCCTGGGCCGCTTGACCAAAGTCCCACGCCGTCTCCGGCATCTCGGGCGAAGACTCGGATTCAATTCGGTCTATTTCCTGCCTGATGCTGTAGGTGTCGATGTTCTGCGGCGCGAGCGCCCGCGCCGCTTTGCCCAGCTCCAGCGCCTCCTGCTGCAAGGCGCTGTATTCTTCCTGCAGCGCTTCGGGCGTCCGGTCGCCGAGAGCACGGACTCGCTGCTCCTCGATTTCCGCGCGAAGCGAGAGAAATTGATGGTAATTATCAGCTTTATCCTTGAGTTCTTCCACCGTGGCGGCATTCGCCGTCTTGAGGCATGCTTTAACGGCCGCGCCTTCGCGTTCAAAGCGCTGATCGAGCTGCGTGATCTCTTTTTCCAGCTCTTCCGCTTCCCGCTCGACTACTTTACGCTGCGCGTTCTTTCGCGCGCCGGTGTACCATGCCGTCACCATGAGGCCCGCTGACAGGACGACGCTGATCGGGAAAAAGAAGGCCTGCTCCGACGTGAGCACGAACATTCCCACAAAGAGCGAGGCAGCCAGCAGGGCCGCGCCCGCGATAAAAAATTTGTCGCGAAAAAGGTTCACCGCCGGGAACGACGCTATCTGCATGGTCAGGCCGTCCAGCTCCCTCTTCAGTCCTTCAGCCTCGCTGAACTTTTGGGCCTGAAGCCGCTCATAAGCTTCGATGAGCTCGGAGAGCTCCTCCGGCAGGGCTTCACACCCTTTCAGGTCTTCCAGAGTTGAGTCGAACTCGGTTTTTTTCTGTTCGAGCTCTTCAAGCGCGGTCAGTTTTTTCCGTACATCATCTAATGCGAGTTTTGCCGACTGGGCCTTGTATTCGGCGTCCGCGGCCTCCTCGGATTTCCTGAGCGTCTCGCGGAGTTCAACGAGTTTTGCCTGGTTGGATGCAGTCTTCTCCTCGGGCCGGGCCGCGGGCTTGCTCGGCTGTACGGGCCGCACCGGTGCAGCGGGCCTGGCAAAGCTTACTTTTCGATCCGTGTAATCGTCACGCCGGAACGTAAACACCCTGGAGAAATCCTCTTCGGAAATTCCTGCCGTAAGCCCGGCCATGAACTGGACCGCATTGTCCCAATCCTTATGGAGAAGGGCAAAATCCTTCGTGGCGGCATTGTATTTGGAAAGGTTCACCGCTCGTTTTGAAAAATCCTGGATGATCCGGTAATAGGCGCCGTCATCGGAAAACACGACCAGCGCCGCGCGCGAGGCGTCGGGCGTGGACCGGGAGATAAGTCCATCCATGAGCTCCGGCCTGGCGCTCGGAAACAGCAGCCGCCGCATGGCGTCCACTGCCGTGGTTTTCCCGGCTTCATTCCCGGCGGCGACAAAATTGAAGCCGCTCTGAAACCTGATCCGGGCAAGTTCCCGAAACCCGCGCACTCCCTGCATGACGAGCTCTACCAGGAACATGAGAGGCTCCTTTCTCCAATAATTTTACAACTATAACGCAAGTACGCTGAAGTTGCAACAGGGAAAACAAGCTCTGCGCAATGCCGCATAAGGCAGCGGACCCGCATCATTACAGCAGCTCCAGCGCCTTCTTAAGCGCCTCTGCCTTTTGAAGTGTCTCTTCATATTCGCGCTCGGGATCGGAATCCGCGACGATCCCAGCCCCGACCTGGAGATAGGCGACTCCGTCCTTCACGACAAAGGTCCTGATGATGATGTTGAGGTCCATGTCACCCGCGTTCGATATATACCCGAGGGAGCCGGTGTAGGGTCCGCGCGCGACGGGTTCGAGCTCGTCGATGAGCTCCATGCACCGCACCTTCGGCACCCCGGTAATCGTGCCCCCCGGAAACATTGCGCGGACCAGATCAAAGCAGTCTTTATTTCCGGCCAGCGTGCCGCGGACGTTCGAGACGATATGAATCACGTGGGAGTAATCCTCCACCACCATTAGTTCGTCGACCTCGACCGTGCCGTAGTCGCATACCTTGCCGAGGTCGTTTCGTTCGAGGTCGAGCAGCATGATGTGTTCCGCCCGCTCCTTCTCGTTAGTCAGAAGTTCGACGGAAAACTTCTGCGTTTCCGTGAAGTCGCTTCCTCGCCTTCTCGTGCCCGCAATCGGCCTTGTGTCAACGGCCCCGTTGCGCAGGCGGACCAGACGTTCGGGAGACGAGCCGACAAGTTGCAAATCGCCGAAATCAAGATAGGCCGCGAACGGCGACGGGTTGATTTGGCGCAGGCTCCGGTACAGGCGGAGCGGGTCTGCTTCGCCGATGGGCGCGGAGAGCCGCTGTGAAAGGTTCGCCTGGTAGATGTCTCCGGCGGCTATGTATTCCTTGCATTGCCTGACCATGGACTCGAAACGGTCCTTCGTCATGTTCGGCGTGAGCATGAAACGCGAAGGAACATTTTTTTCATCCGGACGAGCGTTGTTCTCACCCACAGCCGCCGCGAGCCGGGAGCGAAGCGCCGTCAGACGTTCAAGCGCCTCGTCGTAATACCGCGGCCACTGCTCCGGCGCAGGACGACGGAAGCCCAGTTCCTGCTCCCGCGCCCCGGGGTTTACGATGACCCATGTCTTATTCAGGATATGGTCGAACGCGATGACCCGGTCAACGAACAAAAAATACGCTTCCGGGATGTCGAGGTCGGCTTCCGCCTCGCTCGGCAGTTCTTCGAACTGGCGGGCAAAATCGTAGGAGAAGAACCCGATTGCCCCGCCTGTAAAGGGCGGCAGACCCGCTACGCGGCCGGTCCGATAGTTCGACATAAGTTCGCGGAGTTTCGCAAGCGGTTTCCGCCTCATGGCCGCCCGCTTGCCGTATTTTCCCGCGGGCGCCGCAGGGAGGCTGAGTTCGACGTCTTCCCCGCGCGACTTGAGGGTCAGGTAGGGGTCCGAGGTAACAAACGAATATCTGCCGATCTTGTCGTCGACCCGCGCGCTTTCGAGCAGCACCGGGCAGCCGTCCGCTCTCACGGCTTCAAGCGCGGAAAGAGGCGTAAGCCCCGTTGCCTCGAACTCGGCAAAAAGCGGCAGAATTATTCCGGAACGGACGGAATCAAGGAATTCATTTTTTGACGGCCTGATGGTGTGCATGAGAGGTGAGGAAATTGTAAAGGCAAACCCGGCAAGGGTCAAGAAGATTCTTAAAAAATTCCGGAAAGAGACCGAAAATATGCTATACTTAGGTTGTTGGGACTGCCCGAAAAGGGGCGTCTTGATCTTTGAAAAAGGTATTATGGTTCACAAGGCGTTGCCGAACCAACACCAAACGGTGTACCGATGATAACCCGTCATAAAGTGGCAAAGGCGCCGCGCTGAATGGTTAGCCGAGGCCGGCAAGAGGGTTGCAAGTAGAGCGGCCAATCTCCCGGATCTATAACAGGCTGACATTTAAGCAGGAAGAGCCGAACACCACTAAGCTGCGGGGATCCCGGAAAGAGCAATACACACGACGCTTCACAGGGTCTGCCATGCGGAGCCGCAGAAGCAGGAGTACTTTCCGGAAGGGAATCGCAGCTCAGCGGAATATCAGTACCGGTTCGGAGGCAACGCCTTTTTTATTTTCTCCTCCCCGCATTTTTGCATCCACTCACGCACGCAGTTCCCCATTCTTTTTCTCGACAAAATCAAAAAAATAATTTAAACTGTGCCGAAATCCAGGAGCCTCAGGAGCTTCGCATGAACCACTTTATGGAAATCAAGATTTACTACGAGGACACCGACTGCGGGAACGTCGTATACTACGCGAACTACCTGCGCTATATGGAGCGCGGCAGGACCGAATATTTGTCGGAGTGCGGCGTCTCGGTCAAAGACCTCATGACACAGGGCGTCTTCTTCACCGTAAACCGCGTGGAAGTAGATTATAAATCCTCGGCGCGGTACGGCGATACGCTCGTCATTGAGACGCGGCTCCCGGAGGTCACGGCCGCGTCCCTGCTTTTTGAACACGTTATGAAAGACAAGGCAACGGGCAGGCTGCTCGTGGAATGCAAGGCGCGGCTCGTATGCGTCGGAGCAGACATGAAGCCGAAGCGCGTCCCAAAAGAAATCGCGGAACGTCTGCGCGGCGAGTAATCGGCGCTGCTCCGCTTCCCTTCTCTATGACCCTACTCACCCATGACAGCATCTCGCTCCGCAAAGCCGGCATCGTACGGATAACGCAGCCGAAAAAAGGACACCGGTTCACCCTCGACAGTCTGCTCCTCGTTGATTTTTGCCGCATCAAAACCCGGGACCGCGTACTTGAACCCGGGGCCGGGACCGGCATCATCTCTCTGCTGCTCGCCAAAAAATTCCCCCAGGCCCGGTTCGTTGCGGATGAAGTCGAGCCACGGGCGTACGCGCTTTTGAAAAAAAACATCGAGGCGAACGGACTCGGCGGCAGAATCGAGTCCGTGGATAAGGACCTTAAAGAGTTGGCCCGGTCCCTCTCTCCCGCCGCGTTCGACGTCATCATCGCCAATCCGCCGTACACGCAGTTTGGGACCGGCAGACTAAGCCCCTTGGCGGAACGGCAAACAGCGCGCCATGACCGGTCCGCCTCTCTCCCTCTGTGGCTTAATCTTCAAACCATGCTGAAAAATAGAGGCAGGTACGTCCTCGTCTTCCCGGCGCGCCGGACCGCGGAATTGGTTTCTTTATTGAAGGAAAAAAAAATGGAGCCCAAGCGCATCCGGTTCGTGCAACCGCGCGCGGATACGCCGGCTTCTCTTATTTTGATTGAAGCGGCAAAGGGTGGGGGCGCGGGCGTCGAGATCATGCCGCCTTTGATCGTTCACGAAAAAGACGGAGGGTATACTGACGAACTGAGGAAAATCTACGATTTGTAAAAAGGGCAGCTGTTGGTGAACTCGCAACAAGTAGCATTTGACCGCCGAGACGCAGAGGCGCGGAAAAATCCTGATTATTTTCCATACGCTTTTCTCCGTGTCTTCGCGCCTCGGCGGTAGATTACGATTTTTTAAGAATGTTTCAACTGTTCCCCGCCTTTATTTTTTCCTGTTTAAAAAATCCTTCTCGATCACGCGGCGGATTGCCTCCTGCGCGTCCGGATCGTGAATTTCCCGGACATAGGTTTCTATCCTGGCGCGCTCTTCCGGGTCAAGGTTTGCGCGGGCAGGAGAAGCGCCCGCGGGTCCGCAATAGGGGGCGATTTCTCCGATTTTCAATGATATGCCTCTCACGGTTTCCTTTCCTAATCGCTCGTTCAACTTCCGGATGATCTCCGGTTTGAGCAGTGAGAGCTGCTGCATCCAGGCCGGACTGTCCACGATGAGCGCGAGTGTTCTTCCCCGCACGGACTCGGGGCGCGCGTGGCGGGCGATCACCGCGCCCACGGCCTTCTCCCACTGTCCGAGGACTTTGTACTCGCTCAGGCGTCCCTCCAGCCCTCGGGCCTTGAGCAGCCTGACGAGCGTCAACGAGAGCTTATCGATCGTGCGTGCCATAACAAATGCATCATAACATACCCGGAGTTCTTTTGACAACATGCAACAAGACGGATATAATATAAAAACTACGGCTCCACGGGCGGGCACAGAGGAGTACATATGCCGGAACTGCGAAAAGACCCCATCACCGGCCGTTGGGTCATCATCTCTTCGGAACGAGGCAAGAGACCCACGGATTTCCAGGACCAGCGCGGCAAAAAACGCGGCGGGTTCTGCCCGTTTTGCGCGGGCAACGAACGCACAACGCCGAACGAGGTCCTTGCCTACCGGGACGGCGGACAGCGAAACGGCCCCGGCTGGAGGCTCCGCGCCGTGCCGAACAAATTCCCGGCGCTCCAGATCGAAGGAGACCTGAACAAGCAGGGTGAAGGCATCTTCGACAAAATGAACGGTATCGGCGCCCATGAAGTAATCATAGAAAGCCCGGAACACGACGCCACGCTCGCTTCCCTCCCGGCAAGGGCCATGGAAGAAGTGCTCTGGGCCTACCGGGACCGCATGGAAGACCTGAAGAAGGACACGCGCTTCCTGTATACGCTCATTTTTAAGAATGAAGGTCTCACGGCGGGCGCGACCCTCGAACACACGCACTCGCAGCTCATCGCCCTTCCGATCGTGCCGATCCAGGTGCAGGAAGAAATCGACGGCTGCAAGCGGCATTACGACTTGAAGGAACGCTGCATTTTCTGCGACATCATACGTCAGGAGATGCACCTGGGCACGCGGGTGGTGCTGGAAACACCGCTCTTCATCGCGCTCGCGCCCTATGCCCCGCGCTTTCCGTTCGAGACCTGGATTATGCCCAAGAAACACATCTCGTGTTATTCCTGCTCCACAAATGAAGATTTCAAGGACCTGGCCGGGCTCCTGCAAGCCATTCTCCGCAGGCTCGACCGGGCCCTTTCGAACCCGCCTTATAATTACGTGGTGCATACATCCCCGTTCAGGGACGAGCGCAACGATTATTACCATTGGCACATCGAACTTATGCCGAAGCTGACGAACGTGGCCGGTTTTGAATGGGGCTCCGGGTTCTACATCAACCCGACCCCGCCCGAGGACGCCGCGAAGTTCCTCCGGGAAATCAAACTATGAAAATTCTGTTCGCGGCATCCGAGGCGGTCCCCTTTGCCAAGACCGGGGGCCTTGCCGATGTCGCCGGGAGCCTCCCGTCCGCAATCGCTTCGCTCGGGCACGATGTGCGCGTGGTCATTCCGCGGTACCGGCAGGTGGACAGGGAGGCCTTCAACCTTAAAAAGTCGGCGACGCTGGACGTTCCCCTCGGGACCTGGAAAGAGCGCTGCGATATTTTTGAGGGCCGTTCGGCCGGAGCAATCACTTCCTATTTCGTCGGCAAGGACATCTTTTACGATCGGCCGCACCTGTATCGCACGGCGAAGACGGATTACGCGGATAACGCGGAACGGTTTATTTTTTTTTCCCGCGCAATCCTGGAACTCTGTCGCGCCGTGGATTTCAGACCCGACATTCTGCACTGCAACGACTGGCAGACGGGACTCTCCCCGCTCTTCCGGGAAAAATTTTACGCGAAGAGCCCTCACGTGGGCGCGACGAAAACCGTGTTCACCGTGCATAATTTAGGTTACCAGGGCCTGTTCCCGCCCAAGGAGCTGCGCCTGACCGGTCTCGGCAAGGATGTGTTTACGCCCGAAGGCCTTGAGTTCTGGGGCAAACTTAATTTTCTTAAGGCGGGCCTTGTATACTCGGACATCATCACCACGGTAAGCAAGACCTACAGCCGCGAGATCCTGACGCCGGAATACGGCCATGGCCTTGAGGGCGTGCTGCAAAAGCGGGCCAAGGACCTTTACGGCATCGTGAACGGGATCGATTATAAGGAATGGGACCCGGCGCGCGATCACGGCCTCCCCAAGGCCTTCAGCGCCTCAAGACTCGGGGGCAAGAGTGAATGTAAAAAAGCGCTGCAGCGGTCGGCACGGCTGGCCGCAACGGACTCGCCGCTTATCGGGATGGTCACTCGCCTCGCGGACCAGAAAGGGCTCGACATCCTGACTGCGGCCCTTCCGAAGATCATGGCCCTCGGCGCGCAGCTCATCATCCTCGGGACGGGAGATGAAAAATACCACCGGGTCCTGACCAAGGCCGCCGCCGGTTATCGAGGCAAAATGCGAGTCCTGCTCCAGTACGACGACACGTTGGCAAAAAGCATCTACGCCGGATGCGATATATTTCTCATGCCCTCGCGGTACGAACCGTGCGGGCTCGGGCAGATGATCGCGCTCCGGTACGGCGCCGCGCCCCTGGTCCGCAAAACAGGAGGATTGGCCGACACCGTCGTTGATTATAATCCGAAAACAGAACGCGGCACCGGTTTTGTGTTCGAAGAGTATTCCGCCCAGGCGCTCCTTGCTTGCCTGCGCCGCGCCCTCATGGTTTACGCGGACAAAAAGCACTGGAAGCGCCTGATCAAAAACGGGATGACAACGGATTTTTCCTGGGAACGTTCTGCAAAGGATTACGTAAAGATATACCGAAAAGCGATGAAAAAAAATAGGGGCCAGTAGCCAGGGTCCGGGGGCCGGAGAAAGAACAGGGTTCAGGGGCGAGGGTCCAGCAGCCAGGAAAGAAATGCGTTGGGTTATTTTTCCTTGACCCCGGACCCTGGCCCCTGGACCCTGCCGTAAAGTCTATGGAAACGACCGAAAAAACAGAACTGAACATCTTGAGCGATATCAGCCGGATCTCGAACTCCGCCATCGACCTCGCGGCAAAGCTGCGGCAGATCGTGGAAGTCGTCGCCCGGGGCCTCCGCAAGGAGGGCGCATCGGTATTTCTGTACGACCGCTCCGGCAAAACCGTTACCCTCGCCGCGGCCATCGGTCTGAACCAGGAGTCCGTCGGCAAGCTGAGATTTCCACTCGGGACCGGTATTGCCGGTTGGGTGGCTGAACAGAAGGTGCCCCTTGCGCTGGAGGACCCGTATTCAGACCCGCGGTTCGCCTATGTGCCGGAATCGGGCATCGAAAAATTCAGGTCTCTTGCCGCCGCGCCGATCATGGACGAAGACCGGTGTCTGGGCGTAATCTTCGTGCTCTCGTCCGACTCCTGGAGCCCCGCGTCGTCCGACCTCACGCTCCTCACCACCACGGCCGACCAGCTTGCGGGCGTGATCAAGAGCTCCCAATTGCTCCAGAACGTCCAGGACCGGCTGCTCGAACTCGCGACCATTTACGAGATCGGCATGGCGCTCACGTCCACCCTCAACCTTGAGCAGGTTCTGTCTCTTATTGCTAAAAACAGCACGCAGTCGCTTCGCGCTCAAGGATGCGCTCTGCGGCTCATAAACCTGCCTCGGGTCCCGTCCCGCAAAACTTTTTTATCCCACATCGTCGGCGGTGACGGCGTCTCCGCGCTGGATGCCGTTATCGGCGGCGCGGTCATGGACCGGGTTGTGCGTGAAAAAAAGCCCCTTCTGATCCCGGACACGGCACGGGACCGGTCCTTGCCGGAAACTGAAGGCCTGGGCGGGGGGTCCGTCATCAGCGCCCCCCTCGTTTTCCGCGACAAAGTGAACGGGGTCATTACGCTTTATAATAAACAGGAAGGTCGGCTGTTCGATGAGGATGACCTGCGGTTCCTGACTACCGTGGCGAGCGCCGCGGCCGTGGCGATCGAAAATGCGGCCATGTTCGAACGCATGGAAGACTATGCCGCTGAAGCGCGGACCCGGGCGCAGGAGCTGTCGGTGCTCTATGATATCGGCGCGGCCATGAGCACGACCCTTGACCTCGATCGTCTGCTCAGGATCATTCTGACGGCGGCCACCATGGGCGGCAGCGGCCTCGGCTTCAACCGGGCCATCCTCCTGCTGACGAATGAACGCACCAACACGCTCCAGGGCATGATGGGTGTCGGCCCGGCGAACTGGGAAGAGGCGGGCCGCGCCTGGTGCGAGATTTCAAGTAAAGACCGGGGCCTCATGGAGTGGATTCAGACCGGCGAGCTGTTCGAGCACCATGATTCCGCGCTCAACACGCTGGCACGCGGCATCCGGGTCTCCCTCGACCCCGGCGAGGGGGTGCTGGCGCTGACCGTGCTGAACAAGAAACCCTATAATATCACGGACGCCTGCTCGGACCCGCTCGTTCCACAAGAGCTCAGGGAGGCCTTGCGCGTGGACAGTTTCGCCACCGTCCCTCTCGTGGCAAAGGACCGGGTCCTCGGCGTCCTCGTCGCGGACAACCTGTTCAACCGGCGGCCGATCACCGACAACGATGTGCGTTTTTTCAC
>JBGPUS010000039.1:0-13165 GCA_041491325.1 Nitrospirota bacterium
ACCGGAGACGCCGCGGTGGTGGCGGCCGACGGCTACGTCCGCATCCTGGGCAGGATCGATGACGTTATCAACGTGTCCGGCCACCGGCTGGGGACCAAGGAAATCGAGTCCGCCGCGCTGACCGTTCCGGAAGTCGCCGAGGCCGCCGTGGTGCCGGTGAAACACGAAGTCAAAGGCAAGGAACCCGATCTGTACGTCGCGCTCAAACCGGGGATCCAGCCGAGCGAGGCGCTGGCCAAGAAAATATTAAACGCCATTGTCACGGAAATCGGGGCCATCGCAAAGCCGAGAAAGGTCTGGATCGTGCCTGACATGCCCAAGACCCGCTCGGGTAAGATCATGCGCAGAGTGCTCGGATCTATTTCGAACGGCACGGATGTGGGCGACGTCATGACGCTGGCCAATCCGGAAATCGTTGAGCTTATCACGAAGATGGTGCAGGGAGAAGAAGCGACTGTCCAGTTCTGAGACGGGAAGGTCCCGTATTCGATGAACACTCAAGGGGGTTGGAACCTTTCCAACCCCCTTTTTTTATTGCGTCGTGGCACGTGCGGACAAAACGTGAGCGGCTTCTATTTTTTGAACTTGTTTTTCAGTCGTTCCAGCACCACCGAAGGCACGAGCGTGGAGATATCGCCGCCGTAGCCAGCTGCTTCCTTCACAATAGTAGAAGTGATGAAAGAATACGCCTCATTCGGCATCAAAAAGACCGTCTCGATGGTATGGTCAAACCTGCGGTTCATGAGCGCCATCTGCATTTCATACTCGAAGTCCGAAATGGCCCGGAGCCCTCGCACAATTGCGCTGGCCCGCTTCTGCCTGACGTAATCCACCAGAAGCCCGTCGAAGCCTTCAATCGTGATATTTTTAAAACCCGCGGTCACGGTCTTGAACATATCGATCCGATCGTCGAGAGAAAAGAGCGGCTGTTTCTTCGGATTTTCCGCCACGGCAATGACCAATTCATCGAAAATTCTGAGACTCCGCTCGACGAGGTCGATATGCCCGTTCGTCACGGGGTCAAAGGTGCCCGGATAGACTGCGATGTGTTTCATCCTGCCTCCTTCCAAATCATAACGTATTGTCAAAATTTTTCACCGCAGAGGGCGCGGAGGGCGCAGAGAACTTCTTGAACTTTAAAAGCAAAAAAACTTCTTGATTATTCTCTCTCTGCGGTCGCCTGATCTCTTCTTCATCTACGCTCGCCTTAGCAGATTCGCTCATTTTTTTCTTTGCTGTTCAGTCTTCACTTCTCTTTCCGGGATTCTCTGCGTGCTCTGCGGTAAAATAGTTTTTTCTTTTTCATAGAATTCTTGATTCTCCCTGCCGACTCCTGCCTTCTTGTTTGTAAAACGCCAGCACCGTATCTCCGTACTTTGCCAGCCGGTAGAGCGTAAGCCCTCCTGCCTGTTCAGGCGACGGCTGCTTCTTGAAGTGCTCTGCTATCACGACGGACTCATCTTTTAAAATCCCCGCCCCTGCTATCAGCTCAAGCAGCGGTTGCAGCTCCTCGGTATAAGGCGGATCGAGGAACACGATGTCATACTGCCCTGTCCGTTTTTTGAGAAAGGACTCTGCCTTGGACAGCAGAACCTCCGCGTCATCAGCAAAGCCCATCTGCCCGATATTCTGTTTTACCACATCCAGGGAATCCCGGGAAGCATCCACAAACAGCACTCGCGCGGCGCCGCGGCTGAGCGCTTCAATGCCGATGCCACCCGCGCCTGCGTAGAGGTCGAGAAAATATGAACCCTCCACTCTATCGCCAAGAATGTTGAACAGGGCCTGCTTCACCTTGTCCGATGTGGGCCTGACGCGCGATCCCGACGGGACCTTTAATCGCCTGCCCCTGCCTATGCCTCCGGTTACTCTCATATTCAAATGTGGTGCTCCGATGCTACAGAAAAACTTCTTCTGAGTCAAGCGATTCTTGACACTGCATAGTATTAAGGATATACTTCTTTAGAGTAAAGAGGAGAAACAGTATGCACAAAAACAAAAGGTGGATAGTCCTTTTTTTCTCGCTCGCGATACTCCTTTCCGGTCTGAACAGCCTCGCCGTGCCCGAAAAAAAGGAAACAACTGAAAAGCAAGCTCCCCCTGCCGTTGCTGCCCCAGTGCAGCAGAAAGTGATATATCTTATCAAGATAGACGCACCGATCACACCCGTGGTTGCCGAATATATCATCAAATCCATCGATACGGCAACAGCGGATAAAGCCGAAGCGCTGATCATTGAGCTCAATACGCCGGGCGGACTTCTCGATGCCACGAATGATATCGTAATACGGATGATGGCCTCGGAGATTCCTCTCGTCGTTTATGTCGCGCCAAGCGGGGGCCGCGCGGCGTCAGCCGGCGTCTTCATCACGATGGCTGCAAACATTGCGGCCATGGCGCCCACCACGCACATTGGCGCCGCCTCGCCGGTCCAGCTCGAAGGCAAAATGGATGAGACAATGCAAAAGAAGGCCATGAACGACACAACGGCAATGGCGAGGGGCATCGCTGAGAAGCGCGGCAGGAACGCTAAATGGGCGGAAGACGCCGTTCGGAAAGCAATTTCCTCCACCGAAACCGAAGCGCTGAAGCTCGGCGTGATTGACTTGATCGCCCCTGATGTCCCGACCCTGCTGAAAGAAATCGACGGCAAAGATGTTGACGTGGTTGTCGGCAAAAAAAGCATCCGTTCCGCTGGAGCAAAAATCGTCGAGATCAATATGGGCTTTCGGTACCGGCTCCTCGAGATCATCAGCAATCCCAATATCGCTTATATCCTGATGATCCTCGGTTTCTACGGGCTCTACTTCGAACTTTCAAATCCCGGGGCCATATTCCCCGGCGTGGCCGGCGCCATCTGTCTGATCCTTGCCTTCTATGCGCTGCACACCCTCCCCATCAACTACGCGGGGCTTATGCTCATCATTCTCGGCATAGGCCTGTTCATTGCCGAGGCGTTCATAACAAGCCATGGCGTACTGGGCGTGGGCGGGACCATATCCATGCTATTCGGCTCGCTCATGCTGATCGACTCGTCTGCCCCGGCTTTGCAAATATCCTGGATCGTGATTATTCCCGCCGTGGCCGCGTCCGCGCTTCTTTTCATCATTACCGTGACCGTGGCCGTGCGTGTATACCGGGAAAAGCCGAACACGGGAAAAGCAGGCATGATAGGCATGCAGGCTGTCGCAAAAACCGACGTCCGGGCCGACGGCCAGGTTTTTATGCGCGGGGAATACTGGAGCGCCTGGAGCGACGAACCAATACAAAAAGGCGAGAAGGTCACGGTCTTGTCAATCAAAGGGCTGAAACTCAAAGTTAAAAAGAGCGCGTAGCAAAAAAGTAGCGTTAAACCGCCGAGACGCAGAGGCGCAAAAAAATCCGTATCGTTTCATTGTGCTTTTCTCCGTGTCTCCGCGCCTCCGCGGTAAATTTTTTTTGTTACGAATGCCTCGCCGGAGACTGCCCCCGAATGCTTGAATCGGGGGATGAAATATTTTCACACTACGTCAACCATCAAGGGAGGTTCAATATGGGTCAAATATTTGCCACGGGTTTTGTATTTACCATCGTCATTGCAGTCATGATTCTGTACAACATCGTTAAAATTCTGAAACAGTACGAGCTGGGCGTCATCTTCACGCTCGGCAAGGTGAGCCTTGAACATGGGGTAAAGGGGCCGGGGATCATTTTCCTCTGGCCGGGCATCCAGAAGATGGTGCGGGTAAGCCTGAGGACCGTGACCATGGACGTGCCGTCCCAGGACATCATCACCAAGGACAACGTCTCCGTGAAGGTGAATGCCGTGGTGTATTTCAGGATCATTGACCCGCGCAAGGCCATCGTGGAGATTGAGGATTTCTACTATGCCACCTCGCTTATCGCGCAAACGACGCTCCGGAGCGTTCTGGGTCAGAATGCCCTCGATGACCTGCTCTCGAACCGAGAGGCCATCAACGCCGAACTCCAGAAAGTGATCGATTTGCAGACCGAACCGTGGGGCGTGAAAGTAAGCACCGTTGAAGTGAAAAATGTGGACCTTCCGGCCGAGATGCAGAGAGCCATAGCCATCCAGGCGCAGGCCGAGCGCGAACGCCGCGCCAAGGTCATTCATGCCGAAGGTGAACTCCAGGCGTCGGTAAAGCTCTCCGAGGCAGCGAACATCATCAGCCAGAACCCGACGACGCTCCAGCTCCGGTACCTCCAGACACTCACCGAGATAGCGTCCGAGAAGAATTCCACCATTATCTTCCCTCTGCCGATTGATCTGATTTCGGCGTTTCAAAAAATGGTCACAAAAAAGGAATAACCCTAAAAACGGCATCTGACACACCCTGCACTCGCGCGCACACTCGTAAGCGCTGGGCGCAAGCGGATAAAGGCGGATAAAGACCTGATAACAGCGGATTTTTCTCTGGTTATCAGTTCACCAAAAAGGAGCAAGCTTTGTTTCAGGATTTTCCCGCCTTTATCATATGTAAATCCGATTCTTCAGTCTCCAACTGCTCTTTTTAGGATAACACATTCTCTCTCGAAGCGAAAAAAAGGGGACCGGCTGAAAGCCGGTCCCCTTTTTTGTGCGCTGTGCTGGTTAAACTATATTTCGGTGATCGTGATCGCCTGCTGCGGGCAATTTTCCACGCAGGTCAGGCAATTAATGCACTCGGACATGTTCACCGGATCGGCTTTTCCGCCCTCGATAGCGAACACGGACTGCGGGCAGACATTCGCACAGCTGCCGTCGCCGTCGCACTTGTTTTTGTCGACTGTTACCATGTACATTGGATCT
The DNA here is from genome assembly GCA_041491325.1 of Nitrospirota bacterium. GTDB lineage: Bacteria > Nitrospirota > UBA9217 > UBA9217 > UBA9217 > JBAZLV01. Next base: position 4,790 of record JBGPUS010000039.1, read on the forward strand.
GGTCCCTCCTTGAGTAAAAGTAAAATGCCGAAAGACGAAAGACGGAGTATATTACCCGTCCAACCTGATAAAATCAAGAGGGAAATGACCGGCGCTTTTTAAGGACCTCCTGGCAAAAGCAGGCCCTCTTGATGAACGAGCGCCGATAAAGCCCTTTACCTTAATGCTCCAGGTGGATGCCTTCCGTGTCTTCCCTAACCGTGACGGCGATTTTATAAAGCATACTGAGCACCAGGAGCCCGATGGACCAGACGCCGATCCCGATGAACGCCTCGGGCAGGGTCGGCCAGTACGTGCGGACCTCTTCCAGAGGATTCGGGATAAGACCGCCGATGATAAGACCGAAGCCCTTGTCGATCCAGAGAGAGATAAAGAGCATGATGCAGGCAAATACCAGCAAACCCTCTTTTCTCCGGACGCCCGGTATCCACAACATTACGAGCGAAACGATCGCAAAAACCGTCGAAACCCACATCAGAGGAACAAGCTCGGTGTGGCCGTCCAGCCCGACATAGAGATACTTGAAAGAATCCATATGGCCGGGGATGCCGCTGTAGAAAGCGGTAAAGAACTCCAGGGCCAAAAAGAACACGTTCGCGAACATTGCATAGGACACGATTTTCCCGACTGCCTGAATGGCTTCCTTACCGGGATCGAATTTCGATACCGACCGCACGATCAAGGCAAGAATAATCAGGAGCGCAGGGCCGCCCGCAAAAGCCGACGCGAGGAACCGGGCTGCCATGATGGCGCTGAGCCAGAAGTGCCTGCCCGGAAGGCCCGCGTACAGAAATGCCGTTACCGTATGGATGCTGAAGGCCCAGGGTATCGACAGGTAAATGAACGGCTTGATCCATTTGGGCGGAGCGATTCCCTTCCGGTCCGAACCGAGGGTTACCCAGCCGATGACGGCGTTCAGGACAAGGTATCCCGCCAGGACCACCGAATCCCAGAACATAACGGAATTGGGAGTCGGATGGAGAAATACGTTCAGGATCCTCATGGGCTGGCCCATGTCCACGAAGATGAATAGCATGCACATGATCACGGCGGCGATGGCGAGAAACTCCCCGAGAATCACGATCTTTCCGAATTTCTTGAAATCGTGGAGATAATAGGGGATCACCAGCATCACCGCGGAAGCGGCCACGCCGACCAGGAACGTGAACTGGCCGATGTAGAGGCCCCAGGAAACGTCCCGGCCAAGGCCGGTTATTCCCAGACCTTCGGCGAATTGCCGGAGATAGAAATACACTCCGACGAGAATAAAGGCACCCAGAAAAAAGAGCCATGCCCAGTATTTTTTACTTCCCTCGATTGCCTTCTCAAGCATGGTCGCTTCCTCCTATGAGATAGTAAACGGTCGGCCCAGTGCCCAGCTCGGGCTTGCGTCTGATCGTCAATTTCGTTTCAACGATCTTTCTGACGGGAGAGTTTACGTCCTCGATGTCGCCGAAGATCAGGCCGCCCTTAGGCGCCGCCTCAACGCAGGCCGGCATCTTGCCGTATTGGAGCCGCTCGCTGCAGAAGGTGCATTTCTCCACGACGCCCTTGGACCTCGTGGGGTATTCCTTGTTGATCACCTCCGGTTTGAGGGCCGTACGCGGATCAACATAGTTGAAACTCCGGGCGCCGTAGGGACAGGCGGCCATGCAGAAGCGGCATCCGATACAACGATGCATGTCCTGCATCGTGATCCCGTCGGGAAGTTTGAACGTGGCCTTCGTGGGACAAACGCGCACGCACGGCGGGTTCTCGCAATGGTTGCATAAGACCAGGAACGGCATCTCCTTGAGGCGCTCGTCCATGAACTTGTTTTCCTGTCCCGGAAACGCCCGCTCATAGGCCGTTTCCCAAATCCATTTTATCTCATGGCGGGTATTGACCGAGCCGTCGGGGTTCCTTAGATCCGGCACGTTGTGCGTCAGATGGCAGGCCGCGATGGTTTTCTTGAAGTCCTCGTCGGTCTTGAACTTGCTCATATCGACGACCATGGCCCATTTTTTCGCCGTCAGCGCTTCTTTGTTCGCCCCGACTTGCGGCGGCTCCAGGCCCTTTTCCCAGATCGTATGGGTGGCGGAAGCGACCGATGCACCGAGCCCCAGAATGGAGGAGATGCCTGCGATCTTTATAAAGTGTCTCCTGTCCATGCTCATGATTTATCGTCCTCCTTCGGCGCAATGTGGCAGTCCCAGCAGAACGGCTTCACCGCCACGTAGGTATGACATTCGTCGCAAAACTTTTTCTTGTTGGAATGACAGTGCATGCACCCGTTTTGAAGACTCATGTCGAACCGTTTGTGATTCGTATCGCTGAGGTACCCGCGGTTGCTGTCGCGCACCACGGCGTCACGCCAGTTGTTCAGGAGCTGCATGTGTTCCGCCCTCATGTATTCCTTGGACTCCACGCATTCCTTTTTCCCATACTGCTTTTCCCATTGCTGGATCGCGGGCGTGTCCAGTTTCAACTCGGGCTTGGCGTTGACTTTCCCGATATTGAAGTAAAAGGGCAAGATGAATAAACCGACGAAAATCAGCAGCCCGGCGATAATTTTGCCTCCATCATACAGTTTCATTAGGCTTTATCCTCCTTCTGTTCGATTCCCGGAAGGGGTTCGCTGCGTAAATCGAGCGTTCGCTCTTTTTCGCCCTTCATTACGAGGGCGTTGGCCACCAGTTCATGGAGCCCGGTCACCTTAACGCCCGGCACCCAGTAATCCATAAGCGGCGGCAGCGTTGCGCGGTCGATCGCGCAGATATTGGCGAGCATGTTCACTCCGTAATTGTCCCGCACGAACTTTACCGCGTTTGCCCGGGGGAACCCGCCCTTCATCCTGAGGTCCATGTCTTCCGAAGCATTGAGACCGGAGCCGCTGCCGCAACAGAAAGTCTTTTCGCGGATCGTGTCTTCCGGCATCTCGACGAAATTGTTGACCACGTTCTTGAGCACGTAGCGAGGCTCTTCGAGCAAGCCCATGCCGCGCGCCGTATTACAGGAATCGTGCCAGGTCACCTTGAGATGGTCGTTCCGTTTGGGATCGAGCTTCAGCTTGCCGTTCTTGATCAGGTCCGCGGTAAACTCGGCGATGTGTATCATCTTCGTGGATTTCGCGTTCTCGAACACGGTGCCCGTAATCGGAGATTTGGGCACTTCGAGGAAATCCGCCGGGCCGTTCCAGGTGTCCATGTACTGGTTCAGCACCCGCCACATATGGCCGCACTCGCCGCCGATGACGTATTTCACGCCGAGCCGTTTGGCCTCGGCATAGATCTTGGAATTGAGCCGCTTTGCCAGTTCATTCGAGGTAAAGAAACCGAAGTTGCCGCCCTCCGACGCATAGGTGCTCCAGGTATAATCGAGGCCGAGTTCATGGAACAGCATGAGGTAGCCCATGGCCGTGTACGTGCCCGGATCGGCGAAGAGGTCGCCCGAAGGCGTCACGAACAGGATCTCCGCGCCCTTTCTGTTGAACGTCGGTTTGATTTTAATGCCCGTTACGGTCTCGATATCATCGAGCATGTACTCAAGATTGCCGGTGATGGTGTGAGGTTCGAGGCCGAGATGGTTGCCTTTCATATAGCAGTTCGCCGCGGGTCCGGCAATCCATTCGATGTTCAGGCCGAGTAAATTGAGCAGTTCCCTGCCGATGATGGTGATCTCGGCCTGGTCAATGCCGTAGGGGCAATAAGCCGAGCAGCGCCTACACTCGGTGCACTGGAAAAAATAGTACCACCATTCCTTGAGCACGTCGAGCGTCAGGTCGCGGGCGCCCGCCATTTTCCCCATGATTTTTCCGGCAACGGTGAATTCTTTTCGGTAGACCGACCGGATAAGTTCAGCCCTGAGCACCGGCATGTTTTTGGGATCTCCGGTGCCGATAAAAAAGTGGCATTTGTCGGCGCATGCGCCGCAGCGGACGCAGATGTCCATGAAAAGCCGGAAAGACCGGTATTTCTTGAGCCGGTCCGCGATGCCTTCGAGAAGGATCTCTTTCCAGTTTTCAGGCAGTTTCCAGTCAGGGTCCGCCGGCCTCCAGTCCCGGGGATTAGGGAAGCTGAGGGTCTCGAGACTTTTCGGTTTCGCGCCGTGACAGAACATGCCCTCTTTGATGACGACGGGCGTGTCCATCCAGCCGGTCTTCGGCATGCTGTAGTCTATCTTCGAGAGTTCTTCTGGGTTCGGAAGTTTCGCCATGATTACTCCTTTTCTACCGGCAGGCCGGCTTTTTTCATTTTTTCCCTGAAGTCATTCTCGTACTCCTCGTAGGTGTGGACATGGACCGGATAGTTCCAGGGATTGATATGCCTCTTCGCGCGGTTGTTGTTCGCCAGGTTGCGGGTTGGGCTCAGGAAAACACCGCCCATGTGCGTCAACTTGCTGAACGGGAAGTAGGCAATCAGCGTACAGAGGAGGAAGAGATGAATGTAGAAAATGACGCCGATCCCCTGGGGGATAGACGGGCTGAACGTCACCAGGCCCATGGTCAAAAGCTTCACGCTGACGAGGTCCGTTTTCAGGAAGTACCGCATCAGCACGCCGGTGAGACCGATCCCGAAGATTAAAAAGAGCGGGAAGTAGTCATTGATCAGGGAAATATACCGCATCTGCGGTATCCCGATTCTCCGGAGGAAGAGATAGAACACGGCCCCCAGAAACACCCCATCGGTAATATACAGGAGCGGCACGCCCACCTGAAGGAAGCTGTCAAGCGACTCGACAAGGTGGATCACCTCGGGCACGGGCACGAGGAACAGGCGCAAATGTCTGATGAGAATTATGAGGAAGGTCCAGTGAAACGCCAGGCCCGCGAGCCAGAGCCACTTGGCCTCTCCGTAGGTCAGCTTCGCCCCGTCATGCATCTGGGTTTTTACGTTTCTGAAGAGCGTGCGGAAAAAGAGCACTTCGAGCGCCATCCTGCCGAGCACCCCGAGCAGACCCGAAGGGTTTTCCAGCTTGCTGTGCTTGATCCAGGGAAACGACTTCTGCTGCCCGCAGGTCGTGGGAATGCGGAACGGCACGGGCGAACTTCCCCAGAGCATGACCCGATAAACCAGGCCGCCGATAAACAGCACCATCGCCAGATAGGGAATCACGACCCCGAAGATGTAGGGCGCCTGGCTCGCTCCCGCGTAGGCTATAAGCGTGAGGAGCAGTACTATGATGAAAGAAATTAAGACTTTCATTTCATTACCTCTTTTCGTTAAAGGTTGGCAGCGCAGCGTCAGTACGCTCAGTCCTGGTTATCATCGATAAGACGCGCCTTCTGCAAGAGCCTGAAGGTCATGTTTCTCGCTTCGTTCGCCTTGAGTTCATAGATCTTTTCCCGGCATTTCATATAGATGTCGAAGGAAAAGAGCGCAAGGTCGTCTATGGCTGCCTCAAAGGCAGCCAATTCGTCCATGATCCCCTGCTCCTTCAGGACCTCGCTGCCGAGTTCCTGCCGGACCACCTTTTTAAGATGGAAAATGAACGAGAGCGCCTCGGAGGGCGAGAAATCCTGGATGGCCCTGATCCTGATGATACCGTCGAGAAACGCGGATACTGTATCCGGAAGCATTCCCTGGAGCAGCGCATCAAAGAGTCCGGCCGTCCCCTCGGCGATGTTATGACCTACCGGGTTCGCAAATTGGGCTTTTTTATTTTTTAAAAACCCGGCCGTATCGCCGGGGTACGTATCGGCAATAGCATCGAACCATTTTTTCAGGATCGCCGGTTTTTTTTCCAACAAGTGTTGTTTCAGGTTCATAATTATTCAACCGAGGCGACCGAAACCGCAGGGAAGGAAAATGCCGCGCGGGCGAACACGCTCTTAAGAAACGTTGCTCGCCGCCTGCATTGCCTTGCCTCGCGGAAATCCACGGCCGCTTTCGTTTTCCTTAGAAGAACAGCAGGTGTTTTGCCGCTTCCATTTCTTTCTGAATTTCCGCGAAAGTCACGAATTGCGTCCTGAGCTCAGCGCCCATTTCATCGGCATCGGCGACCATCTGGTCCTGCTTCAAGCCGAGGCGCTCCATATCATCCTTACATACCCAGATCGGCGTATCGATGAGCAGGCAGTTTTTGATATGGCTCTCGGTGCTCGTCACGCCGTATAATTTCATGGCCTGCTGATTTTTTACCGCATTCAGCACGCCGTCTCCCACAAACACGACGGTCGGGACAACGGAGTCTCCGTCATCCATATAGATCTCGGCGGTCTGGCTTGAAATCGCGTGGGTGAGCGCCAGCCGGGGGCTTTCACTCTTGTAGGGCGGTCTCTGCACAACGAACATTAATTTTACGGCACCCATTTACTCACCTCCTATATGGAGCAACCGGTCGCTTTTGTGCGTCTTTGCCAGGAACCAGTCCATGCTGGCGCGTTTCATTCCCTCGGGCGCGTCTTCCTTGTGATAGCCCCGCGCCTCGGCACAGGCTTCGCACACGGTGATCTCCATGCCCTTTGCGATCAGCTCCATCATTCTTTTCTCATTGTACGAATAATCCTTGAAGGCTCTCTGCCCCTTCTTGGCCATCATCACCGCATTGCCGGACAGCCATACGTTCACTTTATGGCCCTTCGCAATCGCGGCCTCGGCGAGCCTGAATGAAAAGTCCAGCGTCATCGAGCCGACCAAAGAAGGGAATACTCCCATTGTCAATTCTGCCATTTTGTCCTCCTTGTAGGTTTCTGATAGACGAGGGATGACCGTTCGCTTGCGCTCACTCGGATGAAGGACAATAGCTCTCCTCGTCCCTGTTCCCTCATCCTTCTTCCATCAGGTTCTATTACAGCCAGGCCGTCTTTTCGTAGTCGTTCATGATGAGATCGACAATGTCCCCGTAGCTCACCATCTTCACCTTGGAGCTGATATCCGCTGAAGTATATCCCCGGGTTTCGAGGTCATCCGACAACACGTAGAACGCCGCTCCCGCTTTGGCAAGCACGGGGGATTCCTTCCCTTTTTCTTTTACCACGGCATGGTAGATGCCGTTTCCCACGAGTATGATGCCCAGCTTGTCGGCAGTCATTCTCTCAAGAGTGTCTTCGGTCCTTCTCCAATCGCTCAAAAAAACCGCTAACTTCATCTTCTCACCTCCCGGCACACTGTTGTGATAAAAAAACAGGGGATAAGTTTTTCAACTATCCCCATGCGTATGACTGTTTGTCACCCCCGTATTCTGGGTGATCGCAAGCGCGTGCTGTCGGGCGAACCTCAACACCGGTCAAGCAGTCGATGCACTCGGACATATGGAAAACGATCGTAACTCATAACCACGCGTAAAGCGCGCCGTTGGTTCAGGAAAAGCGCGCGTCTTCCGGTAATGGTTATGGAAGCGATGCGCAGGCGCGGAAACACGCCTGCGCCGTCAGTTCCATTCGTTCCCCAATAGTCCGGAACCAGGCGCTGCAGCCGTTGCTATACGCAGCCGGTCGGCTTGGGAAGGCCGGCGATTTTGCACGCCTGCTTGGCCGGGCCGCCCGGATAGAGCTCGTACAGATATTTGGTATTGCCCTTGTCCGGACCGAGCTTCTTTCCAAGCTCTTTGACCAGGATTTTGATCATGGGCGCAATTTGATACTGCTTGTAATACTCGCGCAAAAAATTCACCACTTCCCAGTGCTGGTCGGTCATGTCGATGGCCTCAACCTGGGCAAAATATTTTGCCACGTCCATGCTCCAGTCATCGAGGTTTGCCAAAAAGCCGTCCTCATCCACCTCTATCGTTTTTCCCGCAACTTCAACCATCCCCATTTTTTTTGTCCCCTTTCAAAATAAAATAATCGGGCGCGTTATGGCGTCCCTTCGCTTTCGACTGTTCTCTGAATCTCGCCGGCATCGTGCGTGCTCGTCACGCGGACGTTTTCTTTACTTTGAGCATATAGAGGCGGCCGTATCGGTCGGTAAACCCCTTGGCTTCCCCGCTTGAGCGGTGCGTCCTCCAGTCATAGCTGAGGATGGCATCCTCGTAATCTTCTCCCGCGATCAGTTCTAAGGCGTCTTTTGAAAGCTCCTGCGCGGCAAGATCGAGGGCCTGCATCATAATTTCCCCGACATTCTTGCCCGTGGGATCGAAAAGATACCATGCCCCGCACTTGCATTTTCCGCCAAGACCCTGCTGCCCCTGATCAAGCTTAACGGGGGCCGGCCGCACAAGACCGGTCTTGCAGAACGGGCAGACCGGCTCAATACCCTCGCGTGGCCTATCCCTCAAAGCAACTCCTGCCTTCCGTGCTGAGTGTTTCTCAGCTTTCTATATTCCCGCGCTCTGCCTACCATCGCCGGGGCCCATTCGGGCGTTCCGAGCGCATGGAGATGCGTATAGCAGGCAAGAACATTGTTAGAGAGCAGGCCGTCGCGCTTTCCGTCCAGGCCTGTACCGCGCTGCATATCA
>JBGPUS010000040.1:0-13159 GCA_041491325.1 Nitrospirota bacterium
AGTTTGAAGTCGTTCTTGTTCGCCCGGATCCAGCCGGTGATCTCGGGATACCGGTAGCCCCGCTCCCTGCAAAGCTGGACCGCTTCACGGTCCTTCGCGGAGTAGAGAAAAAATTCCGACTGGCGGATCACGCCGGTCGGGCCGCTCATGCGGTGCAGAAAGTCAAAGATGTCCACGATCTGCTTGGCCGTATAGGGCGGACGCGACTGTTGCCCGTCGCGAAACGTCGTGTCCGTGATCCAGATGTCCTTGGGGATGTTGGTCTGGATGAGCCGGTCTTCGAGCACCACGCGGGGGATGCTGGTATAGGGAAACATGTCCCGGTAGAGCACGGGTTCTTTCACGTCCTTGAGTTCGAAGGACATTTTTGTCGTTTGTTTTTTAATGGTCACGGAAACCTCCAAAAAGAGAACCAGCTCTTAAGCACAAATGGTATTTATCATCCTCGTATGCCGCTGATCGCCTTTGCATAGTCTTGCGCGCCGAAAACCGCCGAGCCCGCGACAAGGATGTCGGCGCCCGCCTTGACGATCGCGGCGGCGTTTTCCGGCTTCACTCCGCCGTCAACCTCGATCTCGGTCTTGAGTCCGGAATCGTCGATCCTCTTCCGGAGTTTGGCGATCTTGTCCAGCGCCGACGGGATGAAGGCCTGGCCGCCGAACCCCGGGTTTACGGACATGATAAGCACCAGGTCCGCATCGGCAAGAACGTAATCCAGGCTGCTGAGCGGCGTTGCCGGGTTGAGGGACACGCCGGCCTTGACGCCCTTGTGCTCCTTGATCGATTGGATCAGGCGGTTCAGGTGGTGCGCCGTCTCCACATGCACGGTGATGGAGTCGGCGCCGGCCTTGGCAAATTCCGAGATATACAACTCCGGGTTGGTGATCATGAGATGCACATCAAGCGGGAGTTTCGTGGCCCTTCGCGCCGCCGCAACGATCAGCGGGCCGATGGTGATGTTCGGCACGAAATGGCCGTCCATCACGTCCACGTGAATGAGGTCCGCGCCCGCCGCTTCCACCGCCTTTATCTCGTCGCCCAGCCGGGCAAAATCCGCCGAAAGGATGGAAGGGGCTACTTTTATCGTTCTGCTCATAAAGTTTCCTCGTTACTATAGACATGACACAGTGACAATCAGGATGTTGGGAAGGTTGGAAGCTGCGAAGTTAGGCTGATCTTTCCTACATTCCCAGCTTCCCATCTTCATAACTTCCTGTCATTTGCTCACGATAAGTTCCACCATCGCGTCGGCGGCTACCGGATGACCCGCGCCCGGTTTCTGGCTGACGACCGTGCGCTCCTGCGCCGCAGCCGTGGCGTCGCGCGCGGCCCGGGAAATCACCCGATGCTGCAACCCCATGCGGTCGATGAGCTTGACGGCCTCTTCGGCCTTTTTCCCCGTCAGCTTCGGCATGATGAACAGCTGCGCTTTTTTGCCCGCGCTGACCAGCATGCTGACGGTCCCGCCTTTTTCAAGCAGGCTCCCGGCCTCCGGGGCCTGAGCGATCACCACGTCGCGCTCCACAGTCTCGGAGGTCACACGCGCCACGTCGCCGGGGAAAAATCCCGCCTGCCTGACCATGACGTCGGCCTTGCGAAACTGTTCGCCCACGAGCTTCGGGGCCTGCATATCACTCGGCCCCTGGCTCACGACTACACGCACTTGCCGCCCCTTTTTGATGCTGCCGCCCGGAGCCGGCGTTTGGGAAATAACCGAGTCCCTCGGCATGGTGGGATGGGGCTCGCGCCGGTCGACTTTGAGCTGTAAACCTTGCTGGGTGATTATCTCGATCACGGCCACGATGTCCTGGCCCGTGAGGTCCGGCACGCGCACCTCTTCCTGACGAAGAAGCAGCGCCACGACCGCGAATGCGCTCACAACGCCGACGCCCACGAGCGCGATAAAAATGCCCAGTCCTTTAAGAAAACGTCCCATGCCGAAACCCTATATTATACAGAAAAAGCGGAAAGTGCAAGAGGTCTTGACATGTTTTTTTCGTACTATGCCGCCTCGGGGAGTATTCTTCCCGCGACAATACGCAACGTGACGAGAACCACAGTTCGCCTGGAACAGGCGGCGTAAACGAGAGAGTAATCCCGTTTTCAGAATTATGCAGAACATTTTTTCGCGGATTGATTTTGCCGAAAAAGTCCTGTAGAATCTACCTATGGATATCAAGCCGCGCCCTAATCACAAACTGTACATCGAAACGCTCCGGCGCATGTCGCCTCAGGCCAGGCTCATGAAGGCCTTCGAACTGTCGCAATTCGCCAATGACCTCTTTCTCCACGGTCTGCGCAAGCGGTTCCCCGGCCTGTCCAAACTGGACTTCCAAAAACTCTACCTGGAGCGGCTTAATAAATGTCACAACAGGAACTACTGAAAAAGGTCATTGAGGCGCTCGACCAAGCGAAAATCGAATACATGATTACCGGTTCGGTTGCTTCGAGTCTGCAAGGGGAACCCCGTTCGACACACGACATTGATCTCGTCGTGGCAGTCAGGCGCGAAGCCATCAAGGAACTGCTCGAAGCCTTTCCCTCTCCTGATTACTACCTTGAAAAAGAGGCAATTCTCGAAGCAATCGCCAATCGCGGGATGTTCAATCTCATAGACGCGAATTCGGGTGACAAGGTCGATTTCTGGATGCTCACTGCCGAACCTTTTGACCGGTCGCGTTTTTCCCGCAAATACCCCGAAGAGGTAATGGGAATACGACTCATGGTCTCCAGTCCCGAGGACACTATTCTAGCGAAGCTCAGATGGGCGAAGCTTTCCGGCGGGAGCGAAAAACAGTTTACCGATGCCTTGCGGGTTTATGAAGTACAAGCAGGGAAGCTGGACATGAATTATCTGAACGACTGGGCTAAAGATCTCAATATTGACCAGCTTTTGCAGCGTTTGCGGAAAGAAGCCGAGGCTTAACACGTATAGCCGGCCCGTTTGATTCCCTCAGTTCCTTCTCGCCAGCCTCGCGCCAAAAAATCCATCCATCTCGGGCGCGGGAAAAGTACGAAAGAAACCCTTACCGTCCACAAGCTGCCCGGCCGAAACCGGAATGAACGGCCGTGGATCGTCGAGAGTAAACGCGGGGTGCTTCGCAAGAAAAGCCTTGATCACGTCTTCATTCTCTTCCGGCTCGGTCGTGCAGGTTGAGTACACAAGCGCGCCGCCGGGCTTCAGGAGGCCGGCGCAGTTTTCGAGTATCCGCGTCTGGAGCTCCCGGCGTTCTTGAATAGCCTCTTCACTCTTGTTCCATCTTCCGTCCGGATGCCTGCGCAGCACGCCGAGACCCGAGCACGGCGCATCGATCAAAATTTTATCGAAACTGCCTTCCTGATACCGGGACGCGTCCCGCAGGGTCGGGATGACAATCGTTACCCCGAGCCGGCCGCAGTTCTCGCGTATCTTTTTAAGACGTTCGCGGTCGCTCTCCAATGCAATCACCGTCCCCCGGTCCTGCATGAGTTCCGCGAGATGCGTTGTCTTGCCGCCGGGCGCGGCGCAGGCATCGAGCACGGTTTCGCCCGGCCGGGGGCTGAGCATCAGGCTGACGAGCTGCGCAGCCTGGTCCTGCACGATGAACCGGCCTTGCTCGTAAGCCGCAAGCGTGCGCAACGGGGGCGAAGAAATGAGTTCAAGCCCGACAGGGGAATAGACGGTTTCGCGCGCATCAGCGCCTTCGGACAGGAGCGAAGCTTTGAGCTCCTCCCGGGTCGTCGTAAGCAGGTTTGCCCTGATCACCAGCGGCGCGCGCAAGTTGTTATCGCGAAGAAACGTTTCGGCGACATCCGCGCCGAACCGCGCGATCCAGCGCCCGACCAGCCACTCAGGATGGGAATAGAGCACGGAGAGCCGTTTTACGGGATCTTCGGCGCCCGGATAGGCAATTGCATTTCGCTTCCGGTCAAGCGTCCGGAGCAGGCCGTTCACGTAGCCATGCTTCTTTCCGTATTGCTTGGCCAACTCAGTGGATGTATTCACGGCCGCGCTCAGCGGCACCTTGTCGAGGAGGAGCATCTGGTATGCGCCGAGCCGCAGGATATTCCGGGTCCACGCATCGGTCTTGGCAACAGGCTGAAGGGAGAATTGATTCAAGGTCCAGTCAAGCAAGGTCCGGTTCCTGAGCGTTCCATACACCAGCTCGAGGATAAAAGCGCGGTCCCGCGCCTCGAACGATTGCCGCGCCTCATCGATGAGCGCATCGGCAAAAGCCCCGTCCTCCGCGCCCCGGAGGATATCGAGCGCCTTCTCTCTGGGCTTATCAACGTGCTCAGCGGGTTTCACAGCGACCGTTTGCGAAAAAATCGAGGGCTTCCGCGACTTTCTGAAGGTCCACGCTTGTGTTGAAACACGGACCGTAGGGCCGGTCGTTCAGGATGCCGATCACCGGCAGTGGATACGCGTCCTGAATGCCGCTCGTCAGGTCCCGTTCGCAGGCCACGGCAATGATGGCTTCCGGTCTCGCTTCGGCGACGCGGCGTCTGGCGAGCGTTCCGCCCGTGGCGACCGAGATGTGAACCTCGTGCTTTTTGGCGAGCGCTACCAGGTCTTTTATCCCGCACTTGCCGCACGCCTGGCACTTGTACACATCGCTCGTAATTTTGATGGCGCAATCGTTGAACTGGAGGCAGTGGGGCATGAGCAGCAAAATACGCTTCGGCTTATGGTCGGCGCACTTCGCGCGCACCAGCAGATTATTGACCTCGACAAACGACTGCCGCACTTTTTCCTTGGATATGCCGAGCAGCTTGCCGACGACGATCATGATGGGAAAGAGCACCTCGATCACGATGCCCCGGAGTTTCGTGGCGAAAAAAATGTCCCTGCCCCGCACGAGCGTGAGGATAAGCAGCCCTACGCCGAAAACCAGGAAGGCAAGCGCTCCGACCATGGTCGTAAACACGATCTCGGGAGCGAGGGGGTGGATATTCTTGAGCCCGATATAGGGGACCAGGTACAGTGCCACCGTGACCGCAATGATGAGAAATACGGTGAAGACGATAAGGCCGATGAATATGCGTTTTTTAGGTTCGGACATGGTCTTTAAAATTCCAAAGCTCGATCGTTTGGAGCTTGATAGTTGGTTATTGAAATTTATTTGTTATTTGATGCTTGAAATTTGGCGCTTGTCGCGCCAAACTTTTTCCCCGCGACATCCCGATGTCCTCGCAAGAATTCCGCGGCGGTCATGGGTTTTTTGCCTTCGGGCTGAAGGCTTATGAGCCGAACCAGGCCGCTGCCGGCGCCCACGTCGAGGGAGCTTTGGTTTTTTGCGTACAGCAGTCCCGGTTCCCCTTTTCCGTCAACCACCTCGGTGGCGACGATCTTCACCAGCTTGTTGTCCAGGAAGCCATATGCTCCGGGCCAGGGGGAAAGCCCGCGCACCCGGTTATGAATTTCGATTGCGGGAAGCGTCCAGTCGATGAGGCCGTTCTCCTTTTTGAGGATCGGCGCCATGGTGGCCTTCGAGCTTTCCTGGGCCGCGGGCGTGAGCGTTCCCGATGCGATAAGCGGCATCGCGGACGCGATCATCTTCGACCCGAGCACGGAGAGCTTTTCCACCAGCGTGCCCGCGGTGTCCTTTGCTTCGATGGGGATGCGCTCCTGGACCAGGACCGCGCCCGTGTCCATGCCTTCGTCCATCTGCATTATGGTGATGCCCGTCTCCCTCTCACCCCGGATGATCGCCCAATGAACAGGCGCGGCGCCGCGGTAAAGCGGAAGAAGCGACGCATGGATATTGATGCATCCGAATTTCGGGAGGGACAGAATATCCTTCGGCAGAATCTGTCCATAGGCGGCCACGACAATGGCCTCGGGAGCGAGCGCTCGAAGCTGTTCTACAAATTCGGGTTCCCGAACGCGCTTCGGCTGAAATACGGCAAGTCCCAGCTCCTGCGCCGCGATCTTGACCGGCGGGGCAACAACGCCCCGTCCCCTTCCCGCCGGTTTGTCGGTCCGGGTGACGACGCCGACCAGTTCGTTGCCGGCCGCGACCAGTGCGCGAAGCGGCCCCACGGCAAACTGCGGAGTGCCCATGTAGACAATTCTCATCTGAAAGTTCCCGAATACCCAGCTTGAAATATTGACTATAAAAATATCCCCTTCCCCTTTGAAAAAGGGGGACGGAGGGGGATTTTCCGGTGTGAGCGTCAGCTCATGAACGCTTCATAGACAATTACAAATTACAAACAATGCCCAAACACTAAATCCCAATTTCCAAATTGTTTGGAGCTTGATATTTGACAGATTCGTAAAAAGTCTTTTTTAGCCACACCCTGCACTCGCGTTACCACTCGTAACCACTGGGCGCAGGCCGAGGTCACAGAGGGCTCAGAGAAAATCTTCGGTTTTTGTATCTATTCAGCTATCCTCAAATCAGCTTTCAAAGCCCACTAAATGGTCATCCCCGAATGGTTTTATCGGGTATCTGGTTTAACGGCTATTCGGAACACCATATTCCCGATTACGTCCTCGGGAATGACAGCAGGGGAAAATGGGCGCTGCAATGCACATGCATTGTGCTGAACAGATACCGGTTTTTAAACGTTTTATCTCTGTGCTCTCTGTGTGCTCTGTGGCAAATCTTGACTTCCTACGATTTCATCATATTTGTTTATTGGAACTTATTTGAGATTTGGCGTTTGTTATTTGTTTGAAAAGGACTATTCCTCTTCCGTCAGGATCTTCTTGAACCGTCTCTTGAAAACACTCTTTTTCAGGGGGCTCAGCCTGTCAACGAACAGCAGGCCGTTCAAATGGTCGATTTCATGCTGAAGGGCCTTGGCTAAAAGTCCGTCGGCCTCCAGTTCGAAGGCTTTGCCCGTCCTGTCCTGAGCACGGACTTTGACCTTTGCGGAGCGCTTCACGTTTTCCGCGTATTCCGGGATGCTGAGACAGCCTTCTTCCTCGGTCACGGCCCCTTCCTGGGACAGCAGCTCTGGGTTGATGATGACGAGCAGCGGATGACGCCGTTTTTCGTCCTCGCGCGTGCTCAGGTCGATCACCGCGATTTGAAGCGAGACGCCGACCTGGTTTGCGGCAAGGCCGACGCCGGGCGCGGCATGCATGGTTTCCACCATGTCCTCGATCAGCCGGTTGACGGATTCGTCGATCCGTTCGACGCGGGAAGTTTTTTTCCGGAGCACCGGGTCCGGAAACTTCCGGATTTCACGAATGGCCATATTCATATTTAACACGATTTATTTTTAAAATCAAGGTATAAGATGATTCGAAGTGTTGACACCTTGCTGAATTTTGTGGTATTTTAGGCCATGGCCCTCGATAAAAACACCGTTGTAAAAGAGGCTCAAAAATTCGCGGCAAAAGGCCAGTTCGACAAAGCCATTGCCGAGTGGAAAAAACTCCTGAAGGAGTCGCCGAACGATCCTAATATATACAACACGATCGGGGATCTGTGTCTTAAAAAAGACGCCAAAAAAGACGCCGTGGACGCCTACAAGAAAGCGGCGGACCTTCTTGCGGCCGACGGCTTCACTTCCAAGGCCATCGCCCTCTACAAAAAAGTCCTCAACATCGATAACAAGAAAATTGAAGTTCACCTCGCCCTCGGCGACCTGAACGCGGAGAAGGGCATCACCGGGGCCGCGCTCGAAAGCTACAAGATCATCGCCGATCACTATACCCATGAACAGGACATGGTCAAGACCCTCGGCATTTACCAGAAGATGGCCGACCTGAACCCCTCCAATGTCGCCTTCAGGGTAAAACTCGGCGACATGTATGTGAAGCAAGGCATGAAAAATGAGGCGTCCGCGGCATTCCTCGCGGCCGCCGACGTGCACGTATCCAAAAACGCATTCCAGGACGCCCGCCTGTTGTTCGAAAAGGTCCTCTCTCTGGACCCGAACAATAAAAACGTATATCATAAAGCAGGCATAGTTTACTTTCGGGAAGGGAAATTCGTTGAGGCCTGCAAGGCCTTAAAGCCGGCCTTTGAAGACGATCCTTCCAATAAGGAACTCGCCGATACCTATCTTGAGGCCTTGTCTAAAGCGGACAAACCGGTTGAAGCCGAGGCCGTACTCAAAAAACTCCTTTCCGAAGACGCCGGCAGGACCGATCTTCGAGAGAAACTGTACCAGCTCTACCTCTCGGTAAAGGACTTGCCAAAAGCCCTTGACGAGGCAGCGACGCTTGCTCAGGTAAAAAACGAACGCGATGAGCCCGAAGCGGCTGAGGAAATCCTTAAGACGTTTGTGTCCCAAAATCCGCAGTTCGCCCCTGCACGACGGAAACTGGCGGAGTTCTATGATTCGCTCGGCCGGAAAGACAGTGCCGCGCAAGAACTTCTTCGGGCCGCGGAACTCTCCATCCAAGAGGGGGATAAAGACGGGGCCAGGGAACTGCTTGCCCGGGCGATGCAGTTTGTCCCGGGCATGCCCGAAGCCAGGGAAATACTCGAACAGCTCGAGCCTCTCGCGGCCACGCCTCCCCCGATTGAAGAAGAGTTCACTGCTCCTGAACCGCCGCGAGACGAAACGCCGTATGAAATGCCGGCGCCGCCGGAAGAAGCGGCAATCGAACCGGCCCAGCCTGCTCCCCCGGCGCCTTCTCCGGTCGCGGAAAAAGAATACCCCGAGATCAACGACGCCTTTACGGAAGCGGATGTCCTCATCAAGTACGGGCTGGCCGCCAAGGCCGCGGAACAGCTTGAAAACCTGGCCCTTAAATATCCCGCGAATGACCGCATCCGCGTCAAGCTCCGCGACCTCTATAGTGAACAAGGCAGCGCCGAAAAGGTCGCGCGGCATACTCTTGCCTTGTCCGACATCTATGCAAAGCGGGGCCAGAATGACCTTGCAAATGCCGCGCTCCAAAGCGTTCTCGAAATTGCCCGTGGCAATCCCGCTATTCTCGCGATGCTCGGAGGAACGCAGGCGCCCGCAGCCGCCCCCCTGGCTGAACCCGTTCAGGAGCCTGTAGAAACGTCTCCCGCGGCGTTTGAGCCGCCTCCTTCCGCATTCGAAGAGACGCCGCCGATGCCCGAAACAGGCCCGGCATCTGATGACGGAAGCCTCGCGTTTGAAGGGCTGGATTCGCAAATATTTGGCCGCGGTCAAGCTGTGACGCCGGAGGATCCCTCGGTGCTTGAGCAGCCCGCTGAAGAACCGCCACGTGAAGAACCTTCACTCATGGAGCAGTTCGAACCACCCTCGGAAGAACAGCGTGAAGCACCACCGGTCTTGGAACAGTTCGAGCAGCCCGCGCCGGAAAAGCCACGGGAAGAGGTTCGCGAAGCGCCCGCTGCCAAGACTGATATCGCCGAAGTCTGGGCGGAAGCGGAATTTTATTATCAGCAAGGCTTGTTCGATGAAGCCAGGAAACATTATGCAAGGATAATCGAGCTTTCCCCCAGTGATCGACGGGCCGTCAAAAGGCTTGCTGAAATAACGCATGAAGAGGATGAGACGCTCGAATTTACGAAACTAACCGATGCGGTCGAAGGGTTGGAAGACGCCGTCTCCTCGGAAGCTGACGGGACCGAGCTGGCCGCAAGCGCATCGGACGAAGAAGCGGTTCGCCTCCTCATGAGCGAAATTGCGGAGATCCAAAAAGAAGAAAAAGCCGCTTCCGCGCCTGCCGCCTCGCCGGAACAACCGGAAGCTCCGGATATGAATTCGGCGACAAGCCCAGCGGACGAAGAGGCTGTTCGCAGCCTCATGAGCGATATCGCCGCGTTGCAAAGAGAAGAAGAGCCTGCGCTTCCGTCGCCTCTTTCGACCGGGCCTTCTCCGGATGCGAAGACCTCCCCTTTTGCGACCTCGGGGAAAAAGGAGGCCGAGGAAGACTTCTTCGATCTCGGCGCGGAGCTTGCGAAAGAAACAGGCGCGGCGCCTTCCGCGCAGCCGCGGAAAGAACCAGCTGAAGAATTTTTTGATCTTGCGGCTGAACTCAGGGATGAACTCGGCTCTATGGCTCCATCAGCCAAGTCTCTATCCGGCATCCTTCCTGAAGAACAAAGTCTGGACGACATTTTTGAGGAGTTTAAAAAAGGAGTCGTGCAACAGGCCGAAAAAGAAGACACCGGCACGCACTATAATCTCGGCGTTGCGTATAAGGAGATGGGACTTCTGGAAGACGCCATTGCCGAATTCGTCATGACGCGAGAGGGCGAATCCGTATTCGTCCAGAGCAAGTACATGCTCGGTTTATGTTATATGGAAATGGGAGAGTACCAGAATGCCGTTGACGAGATCATGAATGCCCTGAATTACGGAATGAGCAGGGGCATGACCGATCAGGAACGCATTCCCATGCAGTACGACCTCGGCCTCGCTTATCAGGGTTTCGGAAACATTACTAGCGCAATGTCCGAATTTCAGCAGGTCTACTCCGTGGACCCCCATTACCGGGACACGGCCGCAAAACTAAACGAGCTCCGCGAGGGTGACTTCATTTCGCTCGAGCAACTCAAGGATGATATAGAAAGAGAAATCTCCGCAAAGTTCCTTGAGGAAGGCGAGCGGATAGAACGCGAAGAAAAAAGTCAGAAAACCGAAAAAAGCAGAAGCTGACACTTGCACGTTATTTGTGCATGTGTCTATTTTTTAGGCAGTGCCGCTCGTTTATTTCTTTATAATACATTGAAATTACAAGCCTCGCCTTTTAGCATCAAACTTGCTTTTACGGAATTACGTTATTGGGAGGTTTCCGCATGAAAAAAATAGAAGCGGTCATCAAGCCGTTCAAACTCGACGAAGTGAAAGACGCCTTAAATGCCATCGGCGTTCAAGGCATTACGGTTACCGAGGTCAAGGGGTTCGGGAGACAAAAAGGCCATACCGAGCTTTATCGCGGCGCCGAGTACGTCGTTGATTTTCTTCCGAAGGTAAAACTTGAAATCATTGCCGCCGACGGCCTCGTGGCGAAGATTATCGAGACCATTGAAACGACAGCGAAGACAGGCCGCATCGGCGACGGAAAAATTTTCGTCACCTCCGTTGATGAAGTCATCAGGATCCGCACCGGAGAGCGCGGAGAAGCCGCTGTCTGATGACACCTGCATAGAATCAAAGCTCATACCATAACGAAGTTTAAATTCAAAAGTCCAAAACGGAATGCGTATTCGGTTTTGAAATTTCGCAATGCATCAGGATTTAATTTTTTTGAATCCGGAAATTATATTACCAGAGGAGGAACGAATGATGAAACCGCAAGATGTGCTGAAGTTGGCAAAAGAAAACAAAGCAATGATGGTGGACATGAAGTTCATGGATTTCCCCGGACTGTGGCAGCATTTTTCCGTCCCGGTGGACGAACTGACCGAGGCGATCTTCGAAGAAGGCCTCGGGTTCGACGGCTCCAGTATCCGGGGCTGGCAATCCATTCATACCAGCGACATGCTGGTCATACCCGATGCCGATACGGCGGTGATGGACCCCTTCACCAAGTACCCGACGCTTTCCCTGATCTGCAACATCGTGGACCCGATTACGAAAGAACGCTATAGCCGTGACCCGCGCCACATCGCGCACAAGGCCGAATCGTACCTCAAGGCCTCGGGGATAGGCGACACCTGCTACATGGGCCCCGAAGCTGAATTCTTCATCTTCGACGACGTCCGTTTCGATCAGAACTCGCACGAAGGCTACTACCACATCGACAGCGTGGAAGGCATCTGGAACAGCGGCAAGGACGAAAAGCCGAACCTGGGCTACAAACCGCGACACAAGGAAGGCTACTTCCCGGTGCCGCCCATCGACAGCCAGGAAGACCTCCGGACCGAGATGGTGGAAGAAATGCAGAAAGTCGGCATCTACGTCGAGCGCCAGCACCATGAAGTGGCGACCGCCGGACAGGCCGAGATCGACATGCGCTACAACTCCCTGACCAAAATGGCCGACCAGCTCATGTACTTCAAGTACATCATCAAGAACGTGGCAAAACGCCACAACAAGACCGTGACCTTCATGCCGAAGCCCCTGTTCCAGGACAACGGCTCTGGCATGCACACGCATCAGTCCATCTGGAAAGGCGGCAAGCCCCTCTTCGCGGGCGACAAGTATGCGGGCCTGTCCCAGATGGCGCTCCACTACATCGGCGGCATCCTGAAGCACGCCAAGGTGCTTGCGGCCTTCACGAACCCGACCACGAATTCTTACAAGCGCCTCACCCCGGGTTTCGAAGCGCCGGTGAACCTCGCTTACTCCAGCCGGAACCGCTCCGCATCCATCCGCATCCCCATGTACAGCGCGAACCCCAAGGCAAAACGCGTCGAAGTCAGGTTCCCTGATCCGTCCTGCAACCCGTACCTTGCGTTCGCGGCAATGCTCATGGCCGGTCTTGACGGCATCGAGAACAAGATCGATCCGGGTCAGCCCCTCGACAAGGACATCTACGATATGGCCCCCGAGGAACTGGCAAGCGTGCCGACCATGCCGTCCTCACTCGAAGAAGCGCTCGACAACCTCGATGCCGACCACAACTGGCTCCTGAAAGGCGACGTGTTCACCAAGGACGCCATCGAGACCTGGATCAGCTACAAGCGGTCCAAGGAAGTGGATGCCCTCCGCCTGCGGCCGCATCCGTATGAGTTTTTCCTGTACTACGACATCTAAAAACTGATTGTTGCTTGGAAATTTAGAACGGAATCCTCCTTGATGAGGGTTCCGTTTTTTTGTTCGACGCAAGACGCGCGCAAAAAGCCTGCATGACACTTTTCTTTATGAAATTTTAATGTGATCGAAGGGCTTTTTAGCAGCAATTTAATGCCGATTATGCAACAATTGCAGAAGAAAGTACGACCATGACGACGACAGAGAAAAAATCAATTTATGCTCAAGAAGTAGATACGGTGCCTGACAAGCACGCGAGTTCCTCAACAAACTTCCTCATAAAGCGAGCGAACGGCAAGGGTGGGTGGCTGTGGAGTATCCTGACTGTGTCGCTGTGCACCGGCGTTGCGGTCCTGATCTTCCCCGCGTTTGAACTCGTCGATGTGGCGATGATTTATCTGCTCGGGGTCGTGATCACCGCAAGCCGGACGACAAAATGGCCGGCGCTTCTGGCCGCGCTCCTGAGCGTAGCGGCCTTCGACTATTTTTTCATTCCCCCCCGCTTTACTTTTGCCGTAAGCAATACGCGGTATCTCGTTACCTTTGCAGTCATGTTCTTTGTGGCGCTGGCCACCAG
>JBGPUS010000041.1:0-12801 GCA_041491325.1 Nitrospirota bacterium
AGCTTTTTTTGCGGCTTCAAGAAGATTCCGTGTGCCTTCAACATGCACACTCTTAAACGTCGCGTGTGCTGATTCCTGGATAATGCCGACGAGATGGACCACGCGTTCACAGCCTGCCGAGGCTTTTTCGAGGCTTGCCTTGTCCGCTACGTCACCCTGCACAAGCTCCGCGCCCGAAATTCCCTGCGCCTCCGCTTTACGAAGGTCCCTGACAAGCACCCGTTGGGGCATGCCTTCCTTTTGCATGCGCCGCACCAGATGACTGCCGATAAATCCTGTCCCGCCGGTAATGAGTATCATGCCGCGCCTAAAATTTCCTTGTACCAACTATAGCACTGAACGCCAGCCTCCTCAAGGGAGCTTCAAAACAGGGCCGGCGCCAAAAGATTAAAGATCCCACTGTACTCCCTTTTTTCGTCCAGGCCTTTTGCCACGCCGATCCTGAGCTGGAGCGGGACAAAGTAGGCGAAGTAGAGATCGAACCGTGCTTCGGCGCCCACGTCGCTCTTGAACTCCCTGACATGGAAGCCCTCGTCCCAGGCATTGCCCGACTCCACAAAGACCGCCCCATGGATCCTGCGGAGGAAGATGGGTGCGTCGCCGATGCCCGCCTCGATGTTGGCAATAGGGAGGCGGTATTCGAGACTCGCGAGCGCTGCCTTGCGGCCGCGAAATTCATGTTCCGGATAGCCGCGAAGAAACACGGATTCGTCATCAACCGGGATCGTGACGTCGCCCGGGCTGTCCCCGCCGAGCTGGAAAGCGCGCTGCGGGAGAACGTCGCCCGTGGACGTGCCCGCGAAGCCCCGGGCCAGAAGCACGTGGTGTTTCCAGGGGAAGTTAATGTACTCGTGCCAGTCCGCCGTGTATTTTTTCACGCTGAAGTCGCTGCCGAGCGCTTTGTCGAATTGCTCGAACCCAAGCTCGACGGTCCTTCCTTGTTCAGGGCTGATGGAAAAACCATACTCCTTGGCGCTGTTGAACTTATAGATCAGCCTTCCGGAGGACAGCTCGCCCTGCGAGGGAACCGGACCTCCGTAGCCGGGCCACGGCGGGAGCGACGTAAGGGCGGAGACCTCATTTCTGCGATATCCCACGATTATGGCCTGTTGCCGCTCGAACTTGAGCAGGGGGAAGATAAGCGATGCATCTATCTTCTTTGAGCGCTCCACGTAATCCTTTGTACCCGTAGCATCGGAAAGGAGATCGCCGTACGTTACGTCCGTATCCTGAGCAAGAAACATAAACGTGGGATCGAAGCCGTCATAGGCATATTGGAACGTGTACCATTTCCGGTAGTTTTTCGGGCCGTACAAACCGGAGAAAAAGTACGAGTGGTGTTCAACCGCATCCTGGCCGAACGTGAGCGCGCCGGTCAGAACGCCGCTCTCATGGCTGTAGCCGAACCAGGGCAGCCAAAAGCGCGGGGCGAGCGTCGGGAGTGGGTTGTAGGAGCTCACTTTTGTTTCCACTGGTTTGTCGTTGTACGTCATGACCGGGTAAGTGTCTTTAAAGGGTTCAGCGGGCTTCCAGGACGCCGGGTCCGCGGGCCGCATATGAAGGTCATATCCCTTTGAACCGTAGGACGAGAACACAAGCATCTTTCCGTCCGGAGACGGCGTCGGTGTGAATGCGCCGCCCAGGACATTGGTAATCTGGAAAACTTTTTTCGTTGCGAGTTCGTACCCAAAGAGGTTGAATATGCCCGTGCGGTCCGAGGCGAAGTAGATGATCTTGTTGTCAGGGCTCCAAACGGCGCCGCCGTCTATGGCCCGATCGCGAGACAGTTCCGAAAGTTTGTTCCCCTGGGCGTCGAGGACCCAGATGTCCTTGTATCCTCCCGGCTGCCATACGCCCACGGCGATCATAGAGCCGTCGGGACTGAACCTGGGCGTCTCATATTGGTTCACGCTCTCTTCTGAAAGATAGGAGATGTCCTTATCAGTGAGCAGGCGGGTCTTGTCCGTCGGAAGAGCGGCAAGCGCGAGGCGCGTTTTACCCAGCTTGCTCGTTACAAAAAGAAGTTTCTTTCCGTCCGGAGAGGGATAGGGATCGCGCGCCCTGAGTCCGCGAGTAAGGCGGATTTCATTGTTGTTCTTCAGGTCGTAAAAATAGATATCATTATAGAGGTTTGTATTCCTGCGCACCTCCAGTTTAGTATAGTAGATGCCGTTGTTGTCCGGGCTCCAGGCAATGCTTTCGCCGGACGAGGTCGTGGAGAATACGTTGTCCACGACTTTATGGTCGCCGGTCCCGTCGGTCTTCATCAGGTAGATGCCGGGGAACTCATCGGCGTTTAACACCGTGTAGGCGATCTGGGCGCCATCCGGCGAGAAGGCGGGCGCTACGTTCATATAGCCGCGTTGCGTGAGCGGGAGAGACGCGGTCAAGCCTTTTGTATTTACCGCAGTACGCACCTGCTCATAACGGCTCTGAAGACCAGCGTGCCACTCGTTCCACAAATCGCCGATATCCGCCTGCAAAACGTTTTTGGCCGTGGCATCCACGAGGAACGGGAAACCCCGTCCGCTGTAAGCGACATAAACGTCCGCGAGCTTGTCCCTGCCGAATTTTTGCGCAAGAAAACGGGAGAAACTTTCGCCGAACAAGTAGGGGACCTCGCCCGCGGGCCAGGTGTCCGGGAACGTCGTTGCCTTGCTCCTGCTCGGGAACCGATCTTCAAGCACTGCCATGCGGATGATCATTTCCGATCCGGGCGAACTGCCGCGGCCGCCGGAGGTCTGTTCTGTCTCTTCGTACACGGCGATTCCCTCGATCATCCAGATCGGCGCCCACTCGTTCGGGAAATAGACCCTGCCGAGAATTGACTGGATTGCGTCCGGGACGCCCGTGACCATATCGAGGTGCAGCGTATGAGTATATTCGTGCGTAATCAGGAGCCGCAGCCACTCGTCATAGGCCATGGTCCCGAAGCCGGGTTCTCCCAGGGGCTGGGTAAGAAACAAAGTAATGTGGTTGTAGGGGATAGGCGCGGCCATGCCGTTTGAAACGTCCATGGCATCCACAAGCACCATATGCGTCCTGCTTTTCGGTTCCCACTTGATGCGCGGGACGAGACGGGCATGCACGTCCTCGGCGATTACGGCGGCGCGCTTGGCCAGTTCCTCTCCTCCCTGGTGATAATGAATGAAGAAATGCGGTGATTCGAGCGTGTTCCAGGTAAACGCGGGATCGAACTTAGCGAAGGCGAGTGAAGCAGGGAACAGAAGGATAAATAGAAAGAGGAATTTTTTCAAGGACGCCTCCCCGGCAAAAAGTATCGTAAAATCAGGAAAATGATAGCACAGCGGCTATTGAAGTCAAGGTATTAGTACCCGCGCCCGGCTTGCTCCTGCCTGGCCCGTGACCGCTTGATTAAGAGCCTGCCGATGATAATAACTCCGACGGCAAAGAATAGTTCCACGGAATACTGGATCAGCTTTGTCGGAGCGATGACTTGGGTGATGACCGGGTCGGAAACGATCATTTCGCCGCCGACCTTGCCGAGGATGGCCGCGCCGACGTAGATAATGACCGGATACTTGTCCATGAGCGCCGAAAGCAGGCTGCTTGCAAACACAATCAGCGGAATAGAAAGGCCCAGGCCGAAGAGGAGCAGGAAAAAATTTCCGTGCGAAGCCGCGCCCACGGCGAGCATGTTGTCGAGGGCCATGGTGATGTCGGCGATCACGATCAGCCTGACTGCATGCCACAATGTGGCCGCTTCGTGATGGCTTTCGACAGCCTTCTCATCTTCAACAAACAGCTTTACGGCGATCCAGAGGATAACAATCCCGCCGACGAGCTTTACATAACTCATGGCGAGAAGCTGCGCTAAAAAAAACGTCAGAAAAACGCGGAGCAGCACCGCGGCGGCCGAACCGTAGATGATGCCCTTCCGCCGCAGCGGTTTCGGGAGCGCGCGCACCGCCAAGGCGATGACCACGGCGTTGTCTCCGGCTAAAACCAGATCGATAATAACGATGCTGAAAAGGCTGGAAAAGAACGCCCAATCAAGGCTGACGGCTCCAAAAGTCACGAAATCCAAAAGCCCACTCCTTGCAAAAAAAGAGAGCGGCAGGATAATTCCCGCCGCTCATGATTAACAAAAAAGGGTCAATGTCCCGCGGGGAAGAAAGTATAACTTACCCAAACGAGAACACCCAACAGAAAAATTCCGAGCCCGAGGCTCCAGCCGACGAGCTTTTTCTCGATGGGAAGGAGAGGTTCGTACTCCATCTTTTTCAACTCTTCCGATAACTTTGGTTGGTCTGCCATGGCAGAGGCCTCCTTAAGCGCTTAGGGTTAATTGACCAGCGGCGGTAAGACTCCGTGGAAGAAGAGCCACGAAATAAAGAGTCCGACCCAGATGATGAACCCAAATAGGGCAATTACATACACGACTGCCAGCCTGCCGATGCCCTCCTCCCAGAGTTTCTTGAAGTTGGACACGATGCCGATCGTGAAGAAAGTCATGACGAAGAACATGACACGGAATACGTTCCCTTCCCCGGTCGCCGCATTCGCGGCCGCCATGGTTGCCTTCGGTTTCTTGATTTGATCGTTCAGGACCTTGATCTTGTCCTTGGCAGCACTGATTTTTTCCGTTGCCTCGGTTTTCTGCGCCTTCTGCGTTGCTCCACCGAGCTGCTTTTCCGCCGTGACAATCTCCTGTGTCAGGGTCTTCAGTTCCTTATTTACCGGGCTGATCGCCGTGGAGGCCGGCCAGCACACCACGAGCAGGATAAAGAAGGTGAGGGCATAGCCGATGACGAACTTCGGGAAGCGGTGCCAGATCTCGACCGCCCTGACCTTTTCGCCGGGCCTGACGTCTATCTTCGTGGACCAGATGATGGCGAGGATGAACGCCCAGATGCCGATGAAGATGTCGATGAACATCTTCACGGTCGTGGAGGTCATGGTGATCCAGCCTTCCTGGTAGTTCACTCCGGTCATTTCAAGCGCCTTCGCCCTGATGAGCGCGTCGGTGATGGCGCCTGAGGCCACCGCGCCTCCGTCGGTTTTGACCGCAAGCCCCATCCATGCGCCCGCTACGAGCGGCTCTTTCCACAGGAAGGCCTGGGCCACAAACGGAAGAAGGACCATCTCAACCACGGCGAAGATCACGACGAGGGACGAGACCATGATAGGCACGACCGGCCGGGCCCGGATTGCGCCGCCCGTGGCAATCGCCGCGGAAACGCCGCAGATGGAAATCCCCGACGCAAGGGGGGCGGCCCATTCCCTGTTGAACTTAAAGTATTTGCGGGCCATGTAGTATACGACCGCCCAGTAGATCAGGTAGGCCTCGATGATGGCGCACAGGCCCCGAAACATGATGTTGGTCGCAAGGCTGAAGGATTCCGCGGCCTTGAGGCCGAGGCCCGCGCCCATGATGACGATGGCGGTCTTGATGAACAGTTCCGGCCGGGACGCCTCCTTCAGGGTCTGCGAGATCTTGGGGAAGAAATTTCCCAGGATGAGCCCCGCCAGCAGGGCGAGGATGAATCCGGACTCCCCGGTCAGGCTCAGGGACCAGGGGATCTTGAAGGCCCCGAGCTTGTCCTTGGTGGCGGCGATGTATGCGTAATGACCGCTGAACCAGCAGAGGTAGCTTATCCAGAAGACGGCGGTAAAGCCGATGGCGAATTTCTTAACATCGGCCCCGAGCAGCTTTGCGCCCACCCCCATAATCGCCAGCATGGCGAGGTAGGTCAGGAACAGGGCCGCGGCGCCGGACACGCCTTTTTTCTCGTAGGTATCTCCGACCTTGAGGGCCGGCGCGGCTTCCTTGAGCGTGATGGTTTCTTCCTTGCCGTCGGCCTTCTTGATGGTGAGCTTCTGACCGTCAATCTTGGTGATCTCACCTTTCACGGACTGGTACGTCTTCGACACGGGAGACATCGCCTTGGCCGGGTCGACCCATACCGAGGTGTTGATGCCCCATCCCAGAACGTCCATCCCGCCGAAGACACCGAGGGAAAGCGCAAAGATGAAGAGGCCGAGCCACAAGGAGAGCCAGTCCTCACTGATGCCTTTTTTCTTGTCCTCGATGCAGGTGGCGGGGCTGTCACAGTGTCCTTCAGTCAATTTGTCTTCGTTGATCTTCTTCGTGTTCGGTTCCATGATTGTCACGTCCTCCCTTCTTCAATTGGGTATTTCCATAATCATGTAGTTCACGCGTCAGAACCATGATGAAGTACTCTCAAACATAGGGCGGATCCGGCACGCTTCATCACCTCCCTGCGATCCACAGTGCGGCATTGCAGAGCCCGCCTGCTGCCCTCCGGTGATGGTTTCGGGTTTCCACCGGAACGAGTAGAGTATGATATGCATAGCCTTCGTTGTCAAGAGGTTTTTTTTCGTCTCTTGAGCAGCTTCTCGATTTCTACCGCGATAAACACGGTCAATGACAGGACGAGAACGAGAGCGAGTTCTGCCGCGGAGAGCGGCTGCGTTTTAAAAATGGGGTTCAGCGCCGGAACATATATGGTCAGAAACTGGAAGCCGATTGTCGCAAGAACGCTCAGGACCAGCGGCCTGTTCGTAAACACGCCCTGGGTGAAGAGGGA
Organism: Nitrospirota bacterium; assembly: GCA_041491325.1. GTDB lineage: Bacteria > Nitrospirota > UBA9217 > UBA9217 > UBA9217 > JBAZLV01. Next base: position 6,573 of record JBGPUS010000041.1, read on the forward strand.
CTCGCGTTCCGAGCGTATGGCCATCACATGTCCGAGCTGCAGAAAGCAAAGTACGGTAAAGACCATGGTCTGCCAGTGCGCATCGCCGATATGGATCGCCCAGGCCTGGAGCAAGAGCACGACTCCCGCCATGAGCAGGCCGACCCAGACGGCGTGGACGCCGAGCCCGTGGCTAAAGAGGTTTTCCCGCGGCGGGCGCGGAGGCCGCCGCATGACATCGCCTTCCTCCGGTTCCAGGGTGAGCGCGAGGGCCGGAAGGCCGTCGGTCATAAGGTTGATCCAGAGAATATGGATCGGCTGGAGCGGAATCGGCAGCCCCACAAAGGGCGCAAGAAAGAGCGTCCATAGCTCGCCTGAGTTGGTGGTGAGAAGGTATTTGATGAACTTCCTGATGTTGTCGTAGATGTGCCTCCCTTGCCTGACGGCCTTTACGATGGTTGCGAAGTTGTCATCGAGCAGAACCATGGAAGACGACTCCTTGGCCACGTCCGTGCCGGTCATGCCCATGGCAATACCGATGTCCGCGCGTTTGAGCGCAGGCGCATCATTCACCCCATCACCGGTCATAGCCACGAAATGTCCCTTGTCCTGGAGCGCCCTGACGATCTTGAGCTTTTGCTCCGGCGCTACGCGGGCGTACACGCGGATGGATTCAACACGTTTCTCAAACTCTTCCAGGGAGAGTGCGTCGAGCTCGGTCCCGGTTATAATTTCCCCCGGCGCGTCATTTTCAAGAATGCCGACTCGCCTTGCTATGGTCTTTGCGGTGAGCGGATGGTCTCCGGTAATCATTATTGGAGTGATCCCGGCGCTTTTGCAGAGCTCGACGGCTTCTTTTGCCTCCTCCCGTGGCGGGTCCATCATGCCGATGAGGCCGAGCAGCACCAGGTGGTTTTCCAGCTGTTCATGAGAAACGTCCACGGGGATTTCGTCCCATATGCGCATTGCGACGGCCATGACCCGGAGCCCGTCCGCGGCGAGCCGTTCGCCGGCAATGAGCATTTCATCCCCGTTGATCGGTAGCACTCCCCTTGAAGTCAGAACGCTTTCGCACCGCGCGAGCAGCACCTCCACGGCCCCCTTGGTAAACGAGCGAAATTCCGGTGTTCCCCTTGACCCCTGCCCCTGGCCCCTGGACCCTTTGTGGAATGTCGTCATGAGTTTGCGTTCGGAGTCGAACGGTAGTTCAGCAACTCGCGGATAGCCAGTTTCAAGGTCCTGCTTGAGGAAGCCGATCGTTTGCGCGGCAACAAAGAGCGCGACCTCCGTAGGGTCGCCGATCACGTTGCCCGACGAGTCGAGACGCGCATCGTTCGAGAGGGCGAGGGCGGTGAAAAACAAGGGTCCGGGGTCCAGGGTCCAGGGTCCGAAATTGTTTTTAAACCCTAGCCCCTGGCCCCTGGCCCCTTGACCCTTTATTACCGTTCCATCCACCCACAGCTCCTCCACGGTCATTTTGTTCTGCGTGAGCGTGCCGGTCTTGTCCGTGCAGATATATGTGACGGAGCCGAGAGTCTCGACAGCGGGAAGCTTCCGGATCAGCGCGTTTTGTTTCACCATCTTCCGGGCGCCGAGCGCGAGTGATATCGTGACGACCGCGGGCAGGGCCTCGGGGATCGCGGCAACGGCAAGGCTTACGGCAACAAGAAAGATCTTTATAGGCTCTTCTCCGCGGAGGAGCCCGGTGACGAAAATGATCGCGCAGATTGCGAGAATAGCGAATGCGAGTTTTGTGCCGAAGTTTGCGAGCCGCTTCTGAAGCGGCGTTTTCCCCGCGTCGTCCTGCTGGAGCATGGCCGCGATCCTGCCGAGTTCCGTGTTCATGCCGGTCGCCGTTATCACGCCTGTTCCGCGGCCGTAGGTAACGATGGTGCCCTTGAACAGCATGTTCTTTTGGTCTCCGAGGGCCGGTTGCTCCTCGGCCAGCGCGTCGTTCCGTTTTTCCACGGGGACGGACTCGCCGGTGAGGGCCGCCTCCTCGATCTTCAGCCGCGCCGCTTCGATGATCCGCATATCAGCCGGGACGATGTTGCCTGCTTCGAGCAGCACCACATCGCCGGGGACAAGTTCGGACGCGGGAAGCGTCCGGTGCTCTCCGCCGCGAAGAACAACGGCAACGGACGCGGCCATCTTTTTGAGCGCTGCCATGGCTTTCTCCGCCCGGTACTCCTGGCTGAACCCGAGCACGGCGTTCAGAACAACGATCACGAGGATGGCAACCGTGTCCGACGCCTCCCCGATGATGCCGGAGATGATTGCGGCCGCGATCAGCACCAGGATCATGAAGTCGCGGAACTGGTCGAAAAACATGAGCAGAGGGGTTTTTCTCTTTTTTTCCACGAGTTCGTTTGGGCCGAGCAGCTCAAGGCGCACTTTCGCTTCTTTCTCGGTAATGCCGAGAACCGAGGAGTTGAGTGCCGAGAGGGCTTTTTCGATGGTGAAACTATGCCAGGGCTGTCTTTCTTTCATCAGCGTTCATTCTCCGATGTGGACAAACCTTCAAGCTGAGCCTGATCCTTAAAAAAGCAGATAACCACACCCCGCACTCGCGCCCACACTCGTAGCCTGCTCTTGCGAAAGCGCGGCCATAAACGAGTGCAGGGTGTGGTTTCAATCGCCTTTTCAGTTGATTTAAAAATATCATTATTATTATCCCCTGTAAAGCAGTGTGTGCGCTTGCATACGCTATAATTCTTTCAGAGGGACATTCCGGGATGAAAATAATAAGCGTTATAACAAGAAACGTGCTGTTTGCCGTTGCGATCCTGTTGGTTTTTGGCCCGCCGGAAGCCCTGTCCCAAGTGTTTTATAACACGGACGCAAAGATCGTGTTTGAGGACAATGTAGTCGGCCTGGTTTCCGATAAACATGCGAAGAACGGCACCATCAGTGAACCAGCCGCGGTTTCAGCAACAAGCTCCGGCAACAGGTCCGGCAGGTATGCCGGAGTTCCGCCGAAGAGCGATTTCTCGCTCAGGCTCTACGCGGACCTCGGCGTCTCCGATACGGTATCCCCCAGTATGTCCCTGTTTCTGATGGGGATCGGCGAGAATGTGTCGTACAGCACGTATTCGGATTTAAATTCCACGAGCGGCGGTCTGCGCGCCGGCGTAACGTCGGGCCTGGCCGCCGCGGTAACGTCTCAGGCCGCTGTTTTTTCCAAAATAAAAAACTATAATGACGCGGACCGAGACGGGCCGTCTTACGGCGCCGACCTCTCGCTTAAGGAGCAGGTGAATCCTCGCTTTTTCCTGAAGGAACGCTATGAATACGAAAAAGACCGCGCCAATTCGCCTACGTTTTCCTACGAAGGCAATACCGTGAGCATCATCGCGGGCTTTAAGCCGGGGTTGAACAGCGCGGTTTATCTGGGATATAAATATCTTCATCAGAAGTTCAAAGAACCCGCAGGGTCCGTGGTTACGACCCAGTCGGCGTTCCTCGAAATCGAAAAAAACATCGGCAGGGAAGTGTCTGTTGATGCCGGTTTCGAGCGGATCATAAGCAGTTTCAACGGGCCGCGTTCGACGGCAAACGATAATATTTTTTACGTTGGACTGCGCCGCCGCCATTGACCCCGCGGTCGTTACTTCAACACGACGCGCACATCGAGCGCCGCGGCGCCCCGGACCCAGCACCGCACGGGGTTCAGGTCGATAGACCCTATCTCCGGATGGTCGATCAGGAGTGTGGACAGGTTGTTGACTATCAAATGGATCGCTTCTTCATCCAGCGCGGGACTGCCGCGAAAACCCCGGAGAAACCTGCCAGCCCGAGTTTGCGCGATCATAGCGGACACCTCTTCGTGGGTCATGGGCAGGATGCCGAAGACCACATCCTGAAGGGCTTCGACCCACACACCGCCGAGGCCGAAAGCCACGCTCGGGCCGAACTGGTCGTCCCTCAACCCGCCGATCAGGAGCTCAAGTCCAGGGGGCATCATTTGTTCGAGGAGAAAGTGGCGCACCTGCGCGCCGGGAACACGCTGGGACACTTTGTTCATGATCTGATCGACTGCCGAGGCCAGCTCCGCCTTATTCTTGATGTCAAGCAGGACAGCGCCTGCCTCGGTCTTGTGCAGGATTTCAGCGGATTCTGCCTTAAGCGCAAGCGGGAATCCGAGCTTCTCTCCGGCCATGAGGATTTCTTTTATATGGTGCGGCCCGACGAGCTCCGCCTTCGGCGTCAGGATGCCCGCGCTATGCGCAAGGGCCTTGGCCTCGTGCTCAAAGAGGGTCTTGCGGCCTTCGCTTAAAGCCGACTGGATAATCTTAGAAGATGCGGTCATTTTGATCATTACCCTAAAAAAAAGAGTTAACCACACCCTGCACTCGCGGGCACACTCGTGAACGCCGGGCGCAGGCAGATGAACACAGATGAACGCAGATAATTCAGAACACAAATCAAATTACCGGATCACTCGGCTGGTGAAAGCATAAATGATCTAAAAACAGGTTGCTGAAAAAGTTTTTCACCAGCCTGTAAAAAATTTCTGATTCTGGTTTTTATCAGTGTTTATCTGTGTTCATCTGTGGTTCCAACCGCCTTTTTGCATTAGCCGTTTTCTCCGGTTTTAATCTCCGTCTTTCTGCACGCGGTCTTCCGGATCGTGGCGAGCGCCCTGACAGCACGCTCGGGCGAAGGGAATACAGGGACGCCGAGCTTCAACAGGGCGGACATCGCTTCCCGTGTATACCCCAGTCCCTGGAGCACGCAGCAGGTTATCGGCTTGTTCACCTCGCGGGCCGCTTTGGCGATCAGCTCGGTCGCCGCGTCCGTCACCGTGGCAATGCCCATGAGCAGGACAACTACCGCCGCGTCATAGTGCGGCATGGCTTCCACGAGCGCCGTGTAATAGTCCTCGTCCATGCCGCTGCCGGTGATGTCGATGGGATTGTTCGTAATATAGAACGGCGGAAAGGCCCGTTTCAGTTTCGCCCTCGCTTCTTCCGGCATGGCGGGCATGGCAAACCCCTCCTGTTCGGCCTGGTCCGAGGCGGCCACGGACATGCCGCCGCCGTTCGTGACGATGAGCAGCCTGTTCCCGACGCAGGAAAAATCCATGAGCGAGAGCGCCTTTGCCGCGTCGAGCATGTGGTCGAACCCGTAGGCTTCCACAACGCCGGCCTGACGAAACGCGGCCTGGTACAAGCCGTACTTGCCCGCAAGCGTGGCGGTATGGGACGCCACGGCAGCCGCGCCCAGCTCATGCTTCCCCGCCTTCCAGATCACGAGCGGCTTTTTAGCTGCAAAGGTTTTTGCCGCGCGCAGAAATTTTCCGCCGTCAGCCGTCGATTCCAGGTACACGACGGCCGCTGCTGTTTTCGGATCGGAGGCAAGATAGTCGAGCGCGTCGGCTTCGTCCACATCGAGGCGGTTGCCGTAATTAATGGCTTTGGCAACCCCAATGCCGTCCCGTGCCAGGGCTTCCATCAGGATGACGGTTATCGCCCCGCTCTGCGAAATAATGGAGAGTCTTCCGGGACCGGGCCGGGACACCCGCTCGCGCGAGACGAAAAAACTGTCGAGCCCGTTTTCGGTATTGTACACGCCGAGCGCATTCGGACCGATTACCCGGATGCCGTAGCGCTTTGTCTTTTCGGCGATCCGCTGCTGCATAAGCGGGCCTTGCTCGCCGGCCTCGGCAAACCCGGAGCTGATCAGGATCATGCGGCGGACTCCCTTTTCGCGCAAACGGTCGAGTTCCTGTTCAACGAGCGGGGCCGGGAGCGCCACAATGGCCAGATCGAGTTCTCCGGGGATCGATGTGATGGAAGGATAGCACCTGCGGCCGAGCAAGGTTTCGTATTTTGGATTGACGGGGAAGACCGCGCCGTTGAAATTAGCGAGGTTCCGCAGAATGGCCCAGGCTGGTTTGGCGGGCGAATCCGTCGCGCCGATCAAGGCCACGGTTTTGGGATAGAAGAAATCGTGAAGGTCGCGGGACATAGTAAAAAATAGCATATTTCCCGCGGGATTGCAAAGACCGCCCGTTATTAACGGTCTCATAATAGTATGTACATCCCTATGTCATAAAATCCCTCCCAACCTCCCTTTTTGAAAGGGAGGAACACCCCTCTTTGACAAAGAGGGGCGGGGGAGATTTAAGATCATGCTGTTTCTATTATGCGACCGTTAATTATGATTCTCATCAGAGCCTGTTGCACAAACAGCGGATTTATCCGCTCAGCATAGTCCCTCCAGCGTGTTCGCTGGATGATAATGGCAG
>JBGPUS010000042.1:0-12726 GCA_041491325.1 Nitrospirota bacterium
CCGCGTGCTTGCGGGACACGCCGTTCTCCATGCCGCCGAGATTGGTCAGATCTACATCCGGAAATATGTCGCTGATGGGATCTTCCCTGCCGACGACGACCTCGTCCTTGGCCGGGACCTCCAGTTCGTTCCCATCAGACGACGTGAGCACCAACTGCACACCGCCGGTCTCTTCGGCCGTTTCGAGAAGCTCCGCCTTGTCCTCCAGTTTTGCACCGCACTCTTCGCAGAAGAGCGCTCCCTCGATATTTTCCATCTGGCATTCTTTGCATTTCATGGCACTGTCCTCCTTTTTTAAAATCGTTTCCTACTTCTTCATTGCCCCCGTCATGGCCATCGTCAGCTTCCGCGTTCCGTACTCCAACTTCTTCGTGCCGGCCGCGCTCAATGCGCCGGTCTTTTTCAGCGAGAGGATTTCGCGCTCCGCCGCCTCGGCCAGGTCTTTTTCTCCAAGATCCAACAGCACTGTGGCGGCGGCCTCGAGTTTCCGTGTGGCAGCAACGATATTTCCCGCCTCCACTTCGGTCAGCGCCCTCGTCTGGAGCTTAAAGGCGCTCACCTTTTCCACAAGATTCATCACTTCGGCGTTTACTTTCGCGGCGGCCGCCGTATCCCCGGTATACGTGACAAACAGGTCTGTTTTCACGCTCTGTCCCTTCATGCCGTTTGCGGGAAGATCGTACGTCACTTCGAGCTGTCCCAGGCGGAACCGCCCTTCCTGGTGCGCGGGAATGCGCGACTCGATAAGGATTGCCTGGCCCTTTCTGCCGTCAAAAGATCCAAGTGTCATCCCGATCGTATTGCCTTTGATAGCTTTTTTACTTATGTCGGCAATCATCGGGACCGTGGAATATATTTTGATCGGTTTGACGCCGTCACTCATTCGCGCAATTACGTTGAGGTTCGTTGCCGCAACGGACTGCATGCCCTCCACCTCTTGCTGGAAAGCTTCGAGAATGGAGATGGGGTTTTGGATCCAGTGTGAATTGCCCCGGGATTTTTCCGCGATCCCGAGCAGAAGTTTCTCGTTCCAATCCTCGCCCAGGCCGATGCTCGTAATAGCGATGGCTTCTTTGCCGGCTTCGTCGGCGACTTTCAGGCACGCGTCTTCATCGTCCCACGTCTGCCCATCCGTCAGCAGAACAATCCGATTGATGCGATCTTGAGAACGTCCTTTTCTTACTTCACGCATGCCTTCCTTCAGTCCGTCCGAGATCTGGGTCCCGCCGCGCGGGATCACGCCGGCGGTCCTGGTCTTGATCTCGTTGCGGTTCTTCGCCGGCTGGCTCGGGATAAGCGTTTCTACCTGGTCATCGAAGATCGTGACCGAAATGAGGTCGGTATCGCTCAAGTGGTCCACCACGTAGCCCACTGCCTCTTTCAAATGTTCCATCTTTTCACCGTCCATCGACCCGCTCCGGTCCAGAACCAGTGCGATGTTCGCCGGCAATGTTCCCAGGGCCGTGCCGCTCCCCGCTTCTATCTTCACCAGCGAGTAGATGGCCTGTTCTGTTTCCGCGGCCGGCGGCGTGTCTTTGCTCATAATGCATTGCACCTTCAATTCGCTTTTCATGTTGATTCCTCCTCTCGATTAAGCCCCAAACTCATTTTACTTTTACAACTATCGCGGTTATATTGTCCTGACCGCCCGCGGCGTTCGCCGCCTGCACAAGCCTGACGCAGGCTTTTTTTATGTCTTCTTCCGTTGCGAAGACTCTGTGGATTTCTTCATCCGGAACCATCCCCCAAAGGCCATCGGTGCACAACAGGAGCTTTCCGTTTTTCTTCAGGTCCACCCTGAAGGTATCCACTTTGACGTTGTCGTCGGTCCCGATGGTGCGGTACAACAGGTTTGACTTGGGGTGGTTCCTGGCCTCGGCTTTCGTCATCTTTCCCGCGGACACCAGCTTCGCCACCAGGGAGTGGTCTTCGGTGATCTGCGTGATGGAGCCATTCTCCATCCAGTAGGTCCTGCTGTCGCCCACGTTAGCTATATAAGCGGTACCGCCCTTTATGAACGCTGCGCTGAGCGTGGTCCCCATGTTCGAGCCCCGGCTCGCGCCCTCGCGCCTTACCGCGGCATTTGCCTGCTGAACAGCATGCGCTATAAGCCTTTGCGCGTCTTTGTTCCGCGCCGCTCCTTCGCGCACCTCGCGGACCACCGTATCCACTGCAATCTTGCTCGCTACTTCACCGGCATCGTGTCCGCCCATGCCGTCAGCCACGACAAACAGCGCGCCGCTGCCGAGTTCATGGAATAAAAAATTGTCTTCGTTGTGCTCCCGAACCAGGCCGGTATCCGATAAACCGTGCCACGCAAGGGCCGACGGCATCACAGTCCGTTCTTCACGCCTCTCGTCTTCAATGCCGGTTGCTTCCGGCGTCTCTTCCGCCTCCGGCCTTAGCCTCCGCGTGTAAGCAGGTTGAAGCACCCTGGTCATGGGGGAACGTGATTCCAATATGGACTGTTTTTTTATCATGATCCATTTACCCAGTATTCTTGAAATCCAGTTCATCAAATTCCGTATCATGGCCGACTCCTGCACTCGTGGCTTCGGTCAGATACTATGCATCCGTCGTGCCAAAGAAAATAAGACGAGGTCCGCTCGAGGAGAGAACCATAAAATCAAAAGGTTACGGATGAGTTTGGATCGGGCACGCGGTGACAATTAGGATAAGAATGCAGGGCTGCCGCAAGAAGTTATAGGATTAGCGAAACAAGAGTATTCGATTTTCGAATGTTTTCGATGGTTGTGCTTATCGCAGATAGATACTTATAATTTTGAAAGCGAAGTATTCACCCGCAATGCGTCGTATTTCTTACGTTTGCAGTTCCGCTGAAAGCACCCCACCTGACCTCCCCTTGGCAAGGGGAGGGAACTCATTGCCGCCCCTCCTTGCCAAGGAGGGGTTGGGGAGGTGGCTCGAACCTGATTTCCGTGAAGGACCGCAATCCCGCTCCTGTTAGCAGAGAGTCTGCTTATGTAAAAAAGCGCGGCCATTAACGGGTACTGTGTATGTTGAATGCTTTTTTAAAGACACAGAACTATCCAATCCGCAGCACTTTTGCCCCGCGAATTCTTCGTTCCTTAAGATCCATTAAAGCCGCGTTCGCGTCTTCCAGCCGGTACTCCTGGACCTCGGGTTTTATCGGGATTTCAGCGGCAAGCCGGAGAAATTCTTCTACGTCTCGGCGCGTAAGGTTCGCCACGCTCTTGATCTCCTTTTCCATCCAGAAATCGCGCTCGTAATCGAGCGTGAGTAAAGCATCATTGTCCGCCGATTCTTTTCTGATCGCGTTGATCACGAGTCTGCCGCCGGGTTCAAGGTTTTTTAAGGCCTCGGCAACCGGACGCCATGCAGGCGTTGTATCGATGATTGCATGCAGTTTCTCGGGCGGTACATCCTCTGCACTGCCCGTCCAAACGGCGCCGAGTTCCCTTGCAAAGTGTTGTTCCGCCGTTGTTCTGGAGAAAACGAAGATCTTCGAGTTCGGGTAGGTATGCCTCGCCGTCTTGAGCACAAGATGTCCGGAAGCGCCAAAACCGGTAAGCCCGAGGTTATCGCCGTTCTTCAGACCCGTTAACCTGAGCGAGCGATAACCGATGGCCCCGGCGCACAACAGGGGCGCGGCTTCCGCGTCGGAAAATACCTCCGGAATGGTGTATGCGTAAACCTCGGAGACGGTCGTATACTCCGCGAATCCCCCGTCTTCATCTCTGCCCGTCGCTTTGAATTCGGAACAAAGATTTTCCATTCCCGTGCGGCAGTACCGGCACGCGCCGCAGGCTGAATGTATCCAGGCAATCCCGACCCGGTCACCCGATTTGAACTTTGATACCTTGGCCCCTGCTCGTTCGACGCGGCCGACGATTTGGTGCCCGAGGATGATCGGAAATTTCGCGGGAAGCGTCCGTCCTTCGATTTCGTCCAGCTCGGTATGGCACACGCCGCAGATTGAGACTCTGACAAGTATTTCTTCTTCCTTCGGGATGGGAACCGGCAGCTCAGCGAGTTCAAGAGGAGTTTTATTCTTGGAGAGGTCGAGGTTGCTTCGCAACACCATTGCCTTCACGTTATTTCCTCATGCAAAAAAGGCGGGATTACTATTTCACCAGCTCCCCGTATTCCCCGGGCCGGCGTTTCTTGAGAAAACCCCAGGTTTCGGCGGCGGCATCGCGTTCCGCGTGGTCGATGTCGGCGATGACGATCGCGTCTTTGCCGCCCGCAAGCTCCGAGGCCATTTCGCCCCAGGGGTTGACGCAGAAGCTCCGCCCGTAAAACGAGATGTCCTCGTCCTGTCCCACACGGTTAACGCGGAAAACGAATAGATTGTTTGCAAAGGCATTTGCGCAGATGGCGCGTTCCCATACGGTGTTCGTGCTCAGCGAGGCCGCGGTCGGCGCAAATACTATTTCGGCGCCCTTCAGCGCCAGGATGCGCGCACCTTCGGGGAACAGGTTATCCCAGCAAATCTGGACGCCGATCTTTCCCTGGGAGGTTTCGAACACGGGAAAGCCTAGGTCGCCAGGGGAAAAATAAAACTGCTCGCGATAGAGCGGCAGGTCGGGAACGTGGATTTTGCGGTAAATGCCAAGGAGTCTGCCTGAATCGTAGACCGCGGTGCTGTTGTAGTATTTAGCGTTCGCGACTTCGAAGAAAGGAATGATGAAAACCGACGAGGTCTTTTTGGAAAGCGTTTTGAACCGCTCCAGGGTCTCGCTCGAAGCGGCCTGGGCCCAAGACTTGAGCTTTTCATCTTCCCGGCGCGGAAACCAGGGCGTGAGGAACAGCTCCGGATAGCAGATGATCCTGGCGTCTTTCTCGATCGCCACCTCGCCCATCTCGATGGCGCGTGCGACGTTCCGCTCGACGTCAGGACCGGCGCTTATTTGGATACCGGCTATTCTCATAAGACAAATCCGAAATTCTAATATCGAAATCCTAAATAATCTCTATTTCAAATTCTAATTTTGAGCATTCGACATTGTTTAGAATTTAGGATTTCGTGCTTGCTTCTATTTTCCGTGGCATTTCTTATACTTGAGCCCGCTCCCGCAGGGGCAGGGATCGTTCCTGCCGGCCTTTCGTTCGGTATGAACCGGGGCCGGCTTGGATGCCGCCGCGTCTCCGGCGCCGGCGAAACTCAGGTTGGCGATCCGCTTCCGCTGCCTGCGCTCGATCTCCTCTCCCTGCTCCTTGGCCGCGGCCTTGATGCGGAAAAGGTTCTCGACCGTGGTCTCCACGATGCGGAGCTTCATCTCCTCGAACATTTCAAAACCTTCTTTTTTATACTCGATGAGGGGATCCTTCTGTCCGTAGCCGCGGAGGCCGATGCCTTCCTTGAGATGGTCCATGGCGAGCAAATGGTCTTTCCACTGATGGTCCACGGCCTGGAGCATAAAGACCTTTTCAAGGTGACGCATCAGTTCGCTGCCGATCTGGCGCTCCTTGTCTTCATAGCTCTGCTTGAGCGTTTCCCAGAGTTTGTTCCGGAACTCCTCGCGGGACAAGGACTGGGGGTCAAAGTCGTCCTTTGCGTGATACGAGAACTTGGAGGCGAGCGCGTCCTTGAGGCCGGTAATGTCCCACGTCTCGGGATAGGCGTCTTCGGGGCAATAGAAGGACAGAACGCCCTCATACAGATCTTCAGCCAGGCTGAGCACCTCTTCCTTGAGGTCCTCGCCGGAAAGGATCTCGCGCCGCTGCTCGTAAATCACTTTGCGCTGCTGGTTCATGACGTCGTCGTATTCGAGGATATGCTTGCGGATCTCGAAGTTGTGCTGCTCGACTTTCTTCTGCGCATTCTCTATCGCGCGGGACACCATGCGGTGTTCGATGGGAACGTCTTCCTCCATCCCGAGCCTGCCCATGAGGCCTTTGATGCGGTCGGAGCCGAAGATCCGCAGGAGATCGTCTTCAAGGGAAAGATAGAAGCGGGACGAGCCGGAATCGCCCTGTCGTCCCGAGCGTCCGCGAAGCTGATTGTCGATACGCCGCGCCTCGTGCCGTTCCGTGCCCAGGATGTGGAGCCCCCCTGCCGCCTTCACCTTGTCCTTCTCAGCTTTGCATTGTTCCGTAAACGACACGAGCGTCTTGTCCCACTCTTCAGGAGTGTACTCCTTGCTTTTGAGGGCCTGCCGGGCGAGCCCTTCGGCATTGCCGCCGAGAACGATGTCCGTGCCGCGGCCGGCCATGTTCGTCGCAATGGTGACCGCGCCGTGTCTGCCGGCCTGCGCCACGATCTCGGCCTCCATTTCGTGATACTTGGCGTTCAGCACGGAATGCCTGATGCCTTTCTTCTTGAGCAGGTTCGAGAGCGTTTCTGACTTGGTGATCGTAATCGTGCCCACGAGCACGGGTTGGCCGTTCTTGTGACATTCCTCTATCTCTTTGATGGCGGCGTTGAACTTCGCTGTTTCATTCTTATAGATGAAATCGGCGTTGTCTTTACGGACCATGGGCATGTTGGTGGGTATCACAACGACATCGAGGTTGTAAATCTTGGCGAACTCAGCCGCTTCCGTCTCCGCCGTGCCCGTCATGCCCGCGAGCTTGTTGTAGAGGCGGAAATAGTTCTGGAATGTGATGGACGCCAGGGTCTGGTTCTCGTTCTCTATCTTGACGCCTTCTTTCGCCTCAATGGCCTGGTGCAGGCCGTCGCTCCAGCGCCTGCCCGGCATGAGCCGTCCGGTGAATTCGTCCACGATCAGGACCTGGTCGTCCTTGACCACGTAATCCACGTCGCGGTGGAACAGGGCATGCGCCTTGAGCGCCTGGTGCACGTGGTGCACGAGGTCCACGTTGGACGGATCGTACAGGTTACCCGCGCCGATCATGCGCTCAACCTTGATGTTTCCCTCTTCGGTCAGGGCCACGGTCTTGGTTTTCTCTTCGATGGTGTAGTCGGTTTCCTTGTTCAGGCCCGGGATGATGCGATTGATCTTGTAGTATTTGTCCGTGGACTCCTCGGCGGGGCCGGAGATGATCAACGGGGTCCGGGCCTCGTCGACCAGGATGGAGTCTACTTCGTCGACGATCGCGAAGTTCAACTCGCGCTGCACGTAGTCCTTGAGGTCGAATTTCATGTTGTCGCGCAAATAGTCAAACCCGAACTCGTTGTTCGTGCCGTAGGCCACGTCCGAACCGTAGGCCTGCTGCCGCTCTTCATCCGTAAGCCCATGGACAATAACTCCCGCGGAAAGACCGAGAAAGTGATAAATGGGCGACATCCACTTCGCGTCGCGACTGGCCAGATAGTCGTTCACGGTAACCACGTGCACGCCCTTACCGGTCAGACTGTTCAGGTAGACCGGGAGCGTGGCCACCAGGGTTTTTCCTTCTCCGGTCTTCATCTCGGAGATCCGTCCTTCGTGCAGCACGATGCCGCCGATCAGTTGCACATCGAAGTGCCGCATGCCGAGCGTCCGCTTCGACACTTCGCGCACCACGGCAAAGGTCTCGGGAAGAAGGTCGTCAAGCGTTTCGCCCCGGCCAAGCCGCTGTTTGAATTCCTCGGTCTTTGCGCGCAGAGCTGCGTCCGCGAGGAGGGAAATATCCGGTTCGAAGGCGTTTATTTTATCAACAGCCGCCTGAATGCGTTTCAGTTCTCTCTCGTTGTGGGTGCCGAATACCTTTTTCAGAATCGTGCCGATCATCTATCTCTCCACCTGTGTTGCGTATAAATTTTACTGTAGGGCTTCTCAGTATGGCGTCGCCCTAACGCATTTTTGCAATAGTATCATTTTTGCCGGGGAATTCAAAGAAAATAATCATCCCGTTCCGTTCGTGACCATTGCATCTCGCCCTGAATGCGTCCGAAAGCATGACGAACGTTCACTGAACAGTCCGGACCACTTACCACTTGACAAACCACGGCATCGAGTGTAAAAAAGAACCATGAAAAACCACTTGACGGACAAGGTCGTAATCGAAATGCAGGCTGAAATCTGCAAGACCCTCACGAACCCGAAGAGGATCGAAATCCTGAATGCCCTCAAAAAGGAAGAAAAAACGGTCACGGAATTGGTGGGAGCGCTCGGCGCATCAAAGGCGAACGTTTCCCAGCACCTCGCGGTGATGCGGCATAAAGGCATTCTCTCCACAAGGCGGGAAGGCGTGAACATCTTTTACCGGGTATCCAACCCCAAGGTCATCGAGGCCTGCGCCCTGATGAAGGAAGTCCTCTATGAACAACATACCGAAAATAAGAAAAAGATGGGGTCCGGCAAGTAGGAACTGCCGAAAAAACAAAAACCCCGAAGACGGGGGTATGCTTCGGGGCAGTGTCAATATAATCATGCCTGCGCCGAAGAACCTTCGTGCGCGGCTGCAGGCAGTGCATTTTAGTATCAGGACCCTTTCAGCACATTTGATGCCTGGGGGCCTTTTTCACCTTGAATGGTTTCGAACTCGACGAGTTGCCCCTCAGAGAGCGTCTTGTAGCCGTCGCCCTGGATCGCCGAAAAATGAACGAACACATCACGTCCGCCGCCCTCCGGCTCGATAAAACCATAGCCCTTTGATTCATTGAACCACTTCACTTTCCCCGTAGACATAATGCTCACGCCCTCCTTGCTGGTTTCCGCAGTTGAAGACCGAGGCTTCCGCCCGCCGCCTTCTGGCGGAATAGGGTTTTAGTAAAAGGGAAAGAGCTTTTCTCGAAGGCCCCCGTGCTCTTTACCCTGGCCGATCAGGCTGGGTGCTGTCTTTGAGAAAAAATGATTCGATTAAGGATGGGGTTTCGTCGGCTCCGTTAGTTCATGTATCGCACCGGGTTCACCGGCAGATTATTCAAACGGACTTCATAGTGGAGGTGCGGGCCCGTGCTGGAGCCGGAATCTCCGACATAGGAGATCACCTCTCCGCGCTTTACACGCTGTCCGACTTTGACGTTCAAACGCGAGTTATGGGCAAACACGGTCTTGATGCCGTAGCCGTGGCTGAGTTCGACCACATTGCCGTACCCGCTGCTGAAACCGGCTTTCATCACCATACCGTCCGCCGGCGCCATCACCGGCGTCCCGGTCTGGGCCGCGATATCGATGCCTTCGTGGAACTTGAGAATGCCGCTGAACGGCGACGTTCTGTTGCCGAACGGCGATGTCACCCAGCCGCGGATCGGCCAGACCGAGGGCGTTGAAGCATACAAGGAGCGCTTGTCCTCGAAATATTCGATCAGCATCTGGAGACTGGTTTCCTGTTTCGATGCCGCGCCCCGTAACTGCGTCAGCTCCTGGTGCATTTCCTTGAGCGCCTCTTCCTGTTTTTTCTCGCCCAGATTGGCAAGGTTCTGAAGGCCGAGTTCATCCGGACCTCCGATCCCGAGCAGTTGCTGGGCTTTGTCCCTCGGACCGAGGCTCACGACCCGGCGGAGCTTTGTGTCAAGGTCGCGGAGAAGAAACATCTGGCGCTTATAATCCAGCATGTTGAGCGCAAAACTCTGGACCTGCGTTTTTTGCTGCATGAGCTCTTCCCTGACCGCCTGCAGTTCCCATACCTTGCCCTTGACGTCCCGGTATTCATAAACGAGGTAGACGGAAAGGAGCATTACACCGATAAAGGCGAGAAAAACGGTCTTCAGAACGGACTTGGAGATGCTGAGCGTGCGCACCCGTTCGTTCGGCCCGGGCAGGAACATAAAGGTAAAGTACTCTTTTTTCTTAATATTTCTCGACTTTCTAAGGTTCATCGGGTCTCCTAAAAACGGGCGCAAATAACCTTTTAAATTTTACACATTAGACTGGTGAATGTCAAGGTTTTATTCTTTTTTTTCTGTGGGTTACGCAACAATTCCACAATATATTGTATGTTTATTTTGTGAATAGCCGACATGTTGACGAGAGAGAAAACGTCCCTTACCCCTTGGTCGTCTCCCGTAACCAGCTCAGGTAATCCGCTGAGCCGCCGATGATCGGAAGGGCGATGATCTCGGGGACGGTATAAGAGTGGAGCGATTTCACGAGCATGATAAGCTGCTCCAAAAGCGGCAGCCTGCTCTTCGCGATAAGGAGCGTCTCGGTCTCGTTCTGCGTTTTCCCTTCCCAAAAAAACAGGGAACGCACCCCGGGCACGATATTCACGCAAGCGGCAAAACGGCCGTCTACGAGCGCGGTCGCTATCCTTCCCGCTTCATCGTTGTTCGCCGCCGTTATCAGTACGATAATTTCATCGGCCATTGCAGACTCCCTTACTCAGGTCGTTTTCCGAAAGATCCCAGACCCGCAAGGTCGAACAGAATGGTGTACCGCGTTTCCCCCGGCGTGTGGGTGAAGGTCAGCGTAATCCCCCAACACTGTGACCCATATTGCACGCGGTACTCCTCCTGCGTCGTGCTCTTGTTCTTAATATCGAGCCACTTCTGGGCATTCAGGTCCCACTTGCCGAATTTGAGCCCTCCCCCGCCGATCAGGTACTCCGACTGCGTTGTTGCCGCGTCCCGGGAACTCTGGTAGGAGAGATTCATTCGCACCGTGCCCGTCGTGAGACTGCCGCCCGCCGTACTCGAGGTCATCGTATCGGTATAGGTGTCATAGGTCCCGCCGGCGGACATCGAAAAATACTTCGGAGTCCTTAGGTACAAATCGCCCCGAACATCGGACCGCGAATGGGCCATGCTGTTCACGTCCCGCCCTGCTTGCACATCATACGCCTGGGAGAGCTTGAAGACCATCAGATCAAAGGTTGAGTAGTTCGGGGTGTCCTTCGATTCCTTGTAGCGCGCCGTCAGGCGGTTGACCAGCGAGACCGTCACCGTGTTCATCGATACCACGGAATCCTGGGAATCGAACTGGGGGATATCGGCCTGCTCGATATGAGGAATATACACGTACGATGCCGTAGGTTCGATCGAATGCCTGATTCTCCCGAGCCCGGTATCATGGTCTTCTCCATAGACACGGGAAACCCGCGCGTTCAGGTCCAGCGCTGCATACGCATACTTGCGCTCGGTCGGTTGATAGGTGGTTGCGCCGGGGTCGCTCCGGTCATAATAGGTTGCGCGGACGCCCGCCTGGGGTGTAAGGCTCAGGCCGCTGCTTCCCAGCGCCGCGGACAGTTTCGGATTGAAGTCCACGCGCCGCAGCCCGTTCTCCGACTCTTTGGAGAAGTTCACCGCTGAACCGTCGAAATTGAGATGAAGAGGCCCGGCTATCTGCTCTTCATAAATCGTATACTTGATTTCGGGCAGCTTTTCGACCGTATTTTCATTCGATTTCGTGAGATCAATCGCATACTGGGTCAGGAGATAGAGCGAGGCCGTGTCCCACCGCTCCACATAAGAGGCATTCGAATCCACGTACGACCGGGACCGTAATTCGAGGCTCTTTTCAAGATCATGGTAATAGTCGTGGTCGCTCACCAGGTTGATGTCCACGCGGCCGGAGAGGTCCTCGGCGAATTCCTCCTGGTGCTTGAGCCTGAAATCCCATCGGACCCGCTCTCCATGATATATTTCCCAGTACTTATAGTACGCCTGGCCCGCGGACTCACGGGAATTCGCGTAGCGGTATTCAAGTCCCGTCCCGTGTCCGATTTTTTCCCGGTAATCCGAATAGAGCGTCATGTCCTTGGAGTCCGAGACGGCCCAGAAAAACGAGTTGCCGACGTCCCAGCCGTCTTTGTCGCTGTGCCCGACTTCCGGGATCAGGAAACCGCTCTGCCTCTTTACGGGGAAAAGGAAATAGGGTGAATAGAACACCGGTATGCCCTGCACATTGAACGACACGCCTTTGCCCGTGGCATAACGGTTCATATCGATATTGAGTTCGTCGGCCTTCACGCTCCATTGGTCTTCATCGCACGTCGTGATGGCGCCGTTCTCGACATGATAAACGGTTTCGGAACGCCGCTCGATGACGTCGCCTTTCACGTGGAGGCTGTCTTTCCCGATGAAAAAGTCGCCTTTATAAATGATTCCGGCCCGGGTGTTCAGGTTGATCTGAAGCCGTTCCGCCCGGGTGACGTCCCCTTTGTCCTGCAGCACCACCTTACCCTCGGCCTTGGCCTCTCCTGTTTTGTTGTTCAGGACAACCTTGTCAGCCTCAAGCCGTATGCCCTCCTGTTCGACCTTCACGTGACCCGCCGCGGAATAAACGTCCGCGGCCCGGTCGTAATCAAGCTTGTCAGCCGTCACGGTAACCGGGATGTTCTTCGGAAGCGCTTCACTCCGGGCGTAACGGGGCGATGCGGCCTGCAGGCCGGCAACGAGACAAAGGGAAATCATGCACGCGGCGCCGAAATTCATATCAGCTCATCGCCTCAAACACCGATAAACAAAAAAACACTTTCATCCCTTCAAACCCCTGAGCGCGCTTGCGGAATCCGCGTCGGAAAATCCGGGACGCAACAACGCACGAGCGTCTCCTACCACATAGAGCGATCCGGTAATCAGGATAAGATCGTCCGACGACGCCGTTGATCGCGCCGCTGCCACGGCCTTCTCAACCGTTTCCGCGACAGTAACCGACGCGTACAGTCCTCGGATCACGGCGGCGAGCTTTCCGGAATCCATGGCCCGCGAATACCGCGCCTGGGTAGCCACCACGTGGTCGGCAAGAGGGACCAGTTCGGACACGATCCCCTCGCAATCCTTATCTCCCAGGATGCCGATGATCAGAATAGTCCTGCGATACGCAGGCTTCATTTCCCGCAGCGCTCCGGCAAGCTTCTTCGCCGCAGCCGGATTGTGCGCGCCGTCCAGGTAAATGTCCGGCCGGTCCGAAACGC
>JBGPUS010000043.1:0-12640 GCA_041491325.1 Nitrospirota bacterium
GGAAAGCCTGGTATGCGGACCCGTACGCCGGTATTTCGCAATCCTAAAATCTATGATACAATAGCGCTGCAGTGCATATCGTGAGCGGCAGTGGGGGAGTCAATGAACGTATCGGAAATGATCAAGGAAGCGATTGACAAGAAGGAATTTAAAAAAATAAAAGACGCGTCTCTGTTTCTCGGTATTAGCCCGGAACTTCTCCGGATCATATTACATCAGGGGCATATTCCGAAGGACAAAACCCTGGGGCTTATCGCGGACAAACTCGGCCTGAATAGGGCGGTGTTGATCCTGACGGCGCACCAGGAGAAAGTTCCGGTAGAAGTGCAGGGATTTTTTCTTATCCCCACGCAAATGAACCTGGGACGGATCAAACGAAAGTTCCCCCTTAACGAGGAGCAGTGCGTTTATCTTGCCAAGATCATGAATATGGAAGAGATCCAATTGGTAAGAAAGTATCGGCAGGTTTCTGAAGAAGCAAAAACACAGGTCGTCGGCTACATCGACTATTTGTTCGCTTCACAAAAGAAGTAACGTCATTTTAAAAAACCAGAACATTCGGCGGAACAGCCTGACAGCAATCGCCCGCGGAACTTTTCCTTTCTTGCAAAGTCCCTCCAATTGTGATACGGTAGCGGCTTCCATGCAGAACCCGAGACCTGTGCCGGTTATCGGCACAGCGCGTATCTCCGTTTTATCAATACTCAATAATGAAAATCGTTCTCGCCACGCATAATAAGAAGAAGGTTGAGGAGATCAGGCGGATCACCGTTGATCTGCCTGTCAGCATCCTGTCTTTGGATGATTACCCGGACTGTCCGGAAACGGTGGAAGACAAGGACACGTTCGAAGGGAACGCCGTAAAAAAAGCGGTCGAGGTCTGTCAATGCACAGGCAAGATTGCGCTGGCCGATGACTCCGGCCTCGAAGTAGATGCTCTCGGCGGAGCGCCTGGCGTTTATTCGGCCCGATACGCGGGCGGCGCGGGAGATGGACAGGATGTCCGGAACTACGAAAAGCTCCTTGCCGATATCAAGGACGTGCCGGACGGGAAACGGGGCGGCCGATTTGTCTGCTGCCTTGCCCTCGCCTTTCCGGACGGGACGGTAAAAACCTTCTTCGGCTACGCTAAAGGTAGTATAAGACGAGAGCCCAAAGGGAATACGGGGTTCGGCTATGATCCGGTTTTCGTCCCGGAGGGTGGCAAAAGTACTTTTGGGGAGATGCCTCCGGAAGAGAAAGACAAGCTCAGCCATAGGGGTAAAGCCCTTGAAAAATTGGCCGAATTTGTCCATCGCCTGTCTATTTCATAAGCAAAACTAATATTTAAATTATAATTTTTAACTTGAAAAAAAACTCGTTTTCAACGATTATTAGCCGTCCAAATGGTGTGAAGGGTAAATTGTGTCTTCCCTCTCTTCGCGCTGACTACTAATCTTTAATTCTACGGAGGATATATATCGATGGCCAAGAGAGTTGTGCTGCTCGGAGCGCCCGGAGCCGGAAAAGGCACGCAGGCGAAGATGCTGATTGAAAAATACAAGATTCCGCAGATATCCACGGGGGACATCCTCCGCAAGGCCGTTTCCGACGGAACGCCGCTCGGGAAAGAAGCGAAGGTGATCATGGACCAGGGCGGGCTCGTTTCCGACAAGATCGTGCTCGGCCTCGTTGAAGAGCGCATCCAACAGCCCGACTGTAAGGCAGGTTTCATCCTCGACGGGTTCCCGCGCAACACGGCCCAGGCCGACGCGCTCGACAAGATGCTTGTTGCCATGGGCGCGCCGCTCAACTTCGCGCTCAACATCGATGTGGACATGAACGATCTCCTCAAACGGCTCACGGGAAGGAGAACCTGCAAAAAATGCCAGCAGATGTACAATCTCTTCTTCTCCGCGCCCAAAAAGGAAGGCGTCTGCGACAAGTGCGGCGGCGAGCTCTTCCAGCGCGATGACGACAAGGAAGAGACCATAAAAAAACGCCTCGATGTGTACCAGAAACAAACGTCACCTCTTATCGACTACTATTCCAAGAAGAGCATCATGAAGACGGTCATGGGAGTCGGCAGCATCGATGATATCTTCAAAAAGGTCACGGCCGTCCTGGATTAAACGGGGCCGGCCGGGTACTTCGGAAACAAGGTTGTGGCTATGACCACATTTAAGAAATACACATTTAACAATTTTTTTAAGGAGGAAATGATTATGGCACTGGTAAAACCCCACGGTAAACAGAAGAAGCTCATGCCGCTTCTTCTGGCGGGAACGGCCCATGAGAAAGAGCTCAAGAAGGCCAAAACCCTCAAGCAGCTCAGGATCTCGTCGCGCGAAACAGGCGACCTCGTGATGATGGGCATCGGCGCATTCACGCCGCTCACGGGCTTCATGGGCAAGAAAGACTGGAAGGGCGTTTGCGACAAGTTCAAGATGGCCGACGGCACGTTCTGGCCGATACCGGTGACGCTCTCGGCGAGCACGGAGTTCGCCAACTCGCTCAAGAAGAATGAAGAGATCACCCTCGTTGACGACGAAACGAGCGAGATCATGGCCACGATGAAGGTGGCTGAGAAGTACAACATCGACAAGGCCCACGAATGCAAGTCCATCTTCACGACCCTCGACATGGAACACCCCGGCGTGAAGAAAGTCATGGGCCAACCCGATGTGAACCTTGCCGGACCGGTAAAGGTCCTCTCCGAAAGCACGTATCCGAAAGACCATGTCGGGCTCTACATGACGCCCGCCGAGACCCGCAAGCAGTTCGAGGCAAAGGGTTGGAGCAGAATCGCCGCGTTCCAGACCAGAAACCCCATGCACCGCTCGCACGAATACCTCGCCAAGATCGCGATCGAAACCATGGACGGCGTGCTTATCCACCAGATCCTCGGCAAGCTCAAGGAAGGCGATATTCCCGCGGATGTTCGCGCCAGGGCCATCGACACCCTCACGGAGAAATACTTCGTGAAAGATACCTGCATTCAGGCCGGCTACCCCATGGAAATGCGTTATGCCGGACCGCGTGAGGCCCTCCTCCACGCCCTGTTCCGCCAGAACTTCGGCTGCAGCCACTTGATCGTCGGTCGCGACCACGCAGGCGTGGGCGATTACTACGGCCCCTTCGACGCGCAGAAAATCTTCAACGACATCCCCGCGGATGCGCTCGAAACCAAGCCGCTCAAGATCGACCATACGTTCTACTGCTTCAAGTGCGACGGCATGGCCTCCATGAAAACCTGCCCGCACAGCAAGGAAGACCGCATGATGCTTTCCGGCACCAAGCTCCGGAAGATGTTGTCCGAGGGCGAGACGGTTCCGGATCATTTCAGCCGTCCCGAAGTGCTCGAGATCCTCAAGGGCTACTATGCCGGCCTCACGGAGAAGGTGGAGATCAAGATGCACAGCCACGCCGAGGGCACGCATACGCAGAAATAAGTTAAACCTATGGTTGTGAAACATAGATCAGTAGTTCAATACATTCTATAGATAGGAGGTAGTATCATGCCGAGTTATGTAATTACAGAGAAGTGTGACGGCTGCAAGGCGCAGGATAAGACTGCTTGCCAGTATATCTGCCCGAACGACCTGATGGCCCTGGACCGGGGCATCATGAAGGCGTTCAACCAGGAGCCGGAGCAGTGCTGGGAGTGCTACAACTGCGTAAAGATCTGCCCGCAGCAGGCGATCGAAATCAGAGGCTACCAGGATTTCTGTCCCCTGGGCGCGAACGTCATCCCCATGAGGGGCACCGATTCCATCATGTGGACGGTAAAGTTCAGGAACGGGATCCTCAAGAGATTCAAGTTCCCGATCAGAACCACGGTTGAAGGATCGGTTGATCCGTATGCGGGCAAGCCCGAGGTCGATTTTGCAAAGATAAAACAACCAGGCCTTTTCACCCAGCAGGGTGCAGGCACGGTATTGCCAACAATCAAGAAATAAGGAGGCGGTGAACATGGAAAAGGAAACCTGTACATTTTCATTCTGCCAGAAACCGGCAGTCGAAGAAGTTGAAACGGACATTCTGCTCCTTGGCGGCGGCATGGCAACATGCGGCGCCGCTTTTGAAGGAGCCCGCTGGGCAAATGGCAAGAAGATCAAGATCACGATGGTAGACAAGGCAGCGACCGACCGGTCGGGCGCCGTGGCAATGGGTCTTTCGGCCATCAATACCTATATGGGCGACAACGATCCGGCGGACTATGTGAAGATGGTCAGAAATGACCTCATGGGCATCGTTCGCGAGGACCTTGTGTACGACCTCGGACGTCAGGTTGACGATTCCGTCCAGTTGTTCGAGGAGTGGGGTCTTCCGATCTGGAAGATCGGCGATGATGGTTTCTCGCTCGACGGTTTCCAGGCAAAAGAAGCGGGCAAGAAGCTGCTTAAGGACGGCGGCAAGCCGGTCCGTTCCGGCAAGTGGCAGATCATGATCAACGGCGAGTCCTACAAGGTCATCGTCGCGGAAGCCGCGAAAAAGGCCCTCGAGACCAACCGCGCGGCCACCGGCGTGAAGCAGAACCTTTACGAGCGCGTGTTCGTCGTGAAGCTCTACAAGGACGCAAAAGACCCGAAACGCGTAGCGGCAGCTGCCGGCTTCAGCGTGCGCGAGAACAAGATATACATCTTCAAGGCCAAGGCCATTGTGCTGGGCGCCGGCGGCGCGGTGAACGTGTTCCGTCCGCGGTCGACCCAGGAAGGTCAGGGTCGTGCCTGGTACCCGGTATGGAACTCCGGCTCCGGTTACGCGCTCGGCATGCAGGCAGGCGCTGAGCTGACCATGATGGAAAACAGGTTCGTGCCGGCGCGTTTCAAGGACGGCTACGGACCGGTGGGCGCATGGTTCCTGTTCTTCAAGGCCAAGGCAACGAACAGCCTGGGCGAAGACTATTGCACCAACCCGGAATATCTTGCCGAGGCGAAAGCGAAATACGGCAAGTATGTGGACAACATGGGCACGGCCATCAGAAACCACTTCATGATGAAAGATATGAAGGCCGGCAAGGGCCCGATCCTCATGAGGACCGATGAGGCCATGGCGCTCATCAACAAGAACTTCAAAGAGAAGCTCGGCGATAAAGAAGGCGCCAAGAAGGTGAAGCACCTCGAGGCAGAGGCGTGGGAAGACTTCCTCGATATGGCCATCGGCCAGGCGGGACTCTGGGCCTCGCAGAACATCGAGCCCGACAAAACCCCGTCTGAGATCATGCCGACGGAGCCTTATCTCCTCGGATCTCATGCCGGCTGCGCGGGATTCTGGTGCAGCGGTCCCGATGATCTTGGCGCTCCGAAAGAGTGGAGCTGGGGCTACAACCGCATGTCGACCGTACCGGGCTTGTTTATGTGCGGAGACATTGTGGGCGCCTCGGGCCACAAGTTCTCTTCCGGCTCGCATGCGGAAGGCAGAATGGCCGCAAAGAGCGCCATTGCTTATATGCTCGACAATCCCAGCTACACGCCGACCATTAAGCAGACGGCGGAGCAGATAGCGGCCGAGCTCTATTTGCCGTATGAGGTCTTCGAGAAGTACAAGACCTTTACGACCGATACGTTCACCAACCCGCACTATATCCGGCCGAAGATGCTCCAGACGCGTCTCCAGAAAATCGCCGACGAGTATTTCGGCGGGATCTCGACCTGGTATATGACTTCCAAGACCATGCTTGATGCCGGTCTCGCGAAGCTCGAAGTGCTCAAAGAGGACGCGAACAAGATGGCCGCCTCGAATCTCCACGAGCTGCTGCGGTGCTGGGAGAACTATCACCGCATCCTCTCCGTGGAGGCCCATGCGCGCCACATCCTGTTCCGGGAAGAATCCCGCTATCCGGGATACTACTACCGTGGCGACTTCGACAAGATCGATGACGACAACTGGAAGTGCTTCGCGAACTCCGTGTATGATGCAGAGAACAACAAGTGGGAGTTCAAGAAGGTCCCCTACGTACAGCTCATTCCGTAAGAACATCAATCCGGGGAAGGCGTGCGCCTTCCCCGGAACTTATTGAAAATTGAAAATTGAAAATTGTAAAACAAGCGTGAGAGGTATGTCTTTTTTCAGCGCCATTTTTATATTTTCAATCTTCAATTTCCAATTTACCATTGAAACGGTTTACTGCCTTAAGGAGGAAAAAGATGGCGGAGAATAAGACAATAGTGGTCATCGGGGGAGGCTTCAGCGGCCTTACAGCAGCCGTGGAAGCCGCGGAAGCGGGCCATGATGTCGTGCTCGTGGAGAAAAACCCCTACCTGGGCGGACGGGTGACGCAGCTCAACAAGTACTTCTGGAAGATGTGCCCGCCGAACTGCGGTCTCGAACTTCAGTACAAACGGATCAAGAACAACGCGCAGGTCAAGATCTATACGCTGGCGGAAGTCGAGAGCGTTACCGGCACGGAAGGCAACTTTGATGTAACCGTCAAGGTCAATCCGCGTTTTGTAAACGACAAGTGCACGGCGTGCAACAAGTGCGCCGAGGCGTGTGAGATCGAACGGCCGAACGATTTCGATTTGGGCATGAGCACGACGAAAGCAGCATATCTTCCGCATAACCAGGCGTTTCCCCAGCAGTATGTCATTGACGGGAAATACTGCAAAGGCGCCGCATGCGGCAAGTGCGCCGCGGCCTGTACGTATGACGCGATTCACCTCGACATGAAACCCGAGACCGTGAAGGTGAAGGCGGGCGCGGTGGTCATGGCCACGGGATGGAACCCCTACGATGCGACGAAACTGGACAACCTCGGGTTCGGCAAGGTCAAGAACGTGATCACCAACATGATGATGGAGCGGATCGCATCCCCGAACGGCCCGACCGGCGGCAAAATCACCAGGCCGTCGGACGGCAAAGAGGCGAAGAACATCGCCTTTGTGCAGTGCGCCGGCTCGCGCGACGAGAACCATTTGCCGTACTGCTCCGCGGTCTGCTGCCTCGCTTCCATCAAGCAGGCCACCTATGTCCGGGAACTCTACCCCGATTCAAAAGCGCGGATCTTCTACATCGATATGAGGACTCCGGGACTCATGGAGAGCCGGTTCTACGCGAAAATACAGGCGGACCCGAACGTGATCTTTACCAAGGGCAAGGTTGCCAAGGTGACTGAAGACGCGTCCACGGGCGATGTGACCATTACCGCGGAAGACATTCACGGGGGCGGCAAGATCAGCGCGACCTTCGATATGGTCGTGCTCGCGACCGGGATGGAACCGGCAGCGGGCGCGAAAGCGCTTAAAAACGCGGCAGGCGTGGCGGTGACGGACGACGGGTTCGTCGATGCAACGGCCCTCAAGAACGGGCTCTATGCCTGCGGCACGCTCAAGACGCCGGTTGACGTGGCGCGGTCGGCCCAGGATGCGACGGGTGTCGCGATGAAGAGCATCATGAGTTTGAGGAGGAAATAGGGATGGAGAAAAAATTCGGCGTATATATCTGTAAAGGCTGCGGCATTGCGGGGGCCATGGATGTCGAGAAGCTCTCCAACGTCGCGACTAAAGACATGAAGATGCCCTTCTGCAAGACCCATGACATCCTGTGCAGCCCCGAGGGTCATCAGCTCATACAGGACGATATTTCCAAGGACGGGGTCAACACCATCATCATCGCGGCCTGCTCTCCCCGGGTAAAGTACGAGGAATTCGACTTCCCCGGTGTGCTTCAGGAGCGGGTGAACATCAGGGAATTCGTGGCCTGGAGTCAGGAACCAAACACCGAGGAGACGAACGCCCTGGCCGCCGATTACCTTACCATGGGGATCGTAAAGACCCAGAAAGGCGAATTGCCCGAGCCAAACATCCTCAAGGACCTCGACAGCACCCTGCTCGTGGTCGGCGGCGGTGTTGCCGGCATGACGGCTGCGCTTTCCGCGGCCACGGCCGGCACCAAGGTGGTGCTGGTTGAGAAAGAGGCGGCGCTCGGCGGTTTTGCGGGCAAGCTCTATAAAAAGATCCCCACGGGTTCTTTTTTCAAGGAACCGCTTATTGTCGATACGGAAATTGAAAAAACCGCAAAAGAAGTCGAGAATAACCCGAACATCAAGGTCTACAAATCCGCGACCGTGGCAAAGACCGTGGGTGAGCCCGGCCTCTACGACGTGACCATCAACACCAACGGCGGCTCCGAAACAATAAAGATCGGCTCCATCGTGCTCGCTACCGGATGGCTGCCCTATGATGCCACGAAGCTCGACTACCTGGGCTACGGTAAACTGAAGAACGTGGTTACGAACCTCGAACTCGAGGAGATAGCAAAAAAGAACAACGGCAAGCTCGTCCGTCCCTCGGACGGCAAAGAGGCCATGAAGGTCGCGTTCATACAGTGCGCGGGACAGCGCGACCCCAACCATCTCCCGTACTGTTCCTCCATGTGCTGCGCGACCTCGCTGAAACAGGCAAAATATGTGCGCCAGAACAAGGACGCCCTTGCGATGATCTTCTACAAGGACATCCGCACGCCGGGAAGGCTTGAGGCCTATTATAAAGAAGCCCAAAACGACCCGGGTGTCATGCTTTCGAAGGCCGATGTTACCGGTGTTTCCGACGGCGGAAGCGGCAATCTTTTCGTGGAAATGGAAAACACGCTCTTCGGCGGAAAGACCGGCGAAAAAGTGAAGATCGAAGCCGACCTCGTGGTGCTCGCAACCGGCATGATCCCGACGACGCGCTCCTCGCAGGAGTATCTCGACGGACTCACCAAGGCGGCGGGCGGCGGCGACGAAGCGAAGAAGAACTACCTCGAACAGACGCCGAAACCGCTGTCTCTCCTGAACCTCGATTATCGGCAGGGCCCCGAACTTCCCACGCTCGAAGGGGCCGCGGGTTTTGCGGACTCGAACTTTATCTGCTTCCAGTATGAAACGCGACGGACCGGCATCTACGCGGCCGGAGGCGTGCACCAGCCGATGAACATGGCCGAAGCCCAGGAAGACGGAGCGGGCGCGGCGTTCAAGGCGATCCAGTGTATTGATCACGTGTCGCGGGGCGTTGCGGTCCATCCCCGGTCCTGGGACATCACGTACCCCGACCCGATGCTCATCCGCTGCACGGCCTGTAAGCGGTGCACGGAAGAGTGCCCGTTCGGAGCGATCGAAGAAGACGAGAAGGGGATTCCGTTCTATAAGATCAACCGCTGCCGGCGCTGCGGCACCTGCATGGGCGCCTGCCCCGAGCGCATTGTCTCGTTCAAGGACTACAGCGTGGACCTGATCGGTTCGATGATCAAATCCGTGGACGTGCCGGACGATGAAGACATTTTCAGGATCATTTGCCTCGTGTGCGAGAACGACGCATACCCGGCCCTTGATACGGCCGCCCTCAACCGGAAAAAGATCGACCCGAGCGTGCGTTTCGTTTCCATGCGCTGCCTGGGCGGCATGAACCTCGTATGGGTCGCCGACGCTCTCTCCAAGGGCATCGACGGGATTCTGCTCCTCGGCTGCAAATACGGAGAGAATTATCAGTGCCACTTCGTGAAAGGAAGCGAACTCGCGAACACGCGGTTCTCCAAAGTCGGCGAGACCCTGAACCGGCTTCAGCTCGAATCCGAGCGCGTCCAGCTGATGCAGATCGCGATATCGGAGTACGATAAGCTCCCGGACATGATCAACGAGTTTGCCGAGAAGGTGAAGAGCATCGGACCGAACCCGTTCAAGAGCATGTAATTAAAACGGAGAAGGTGTGAAGTTGGGAAGGTAAGAAGGAAAGCGGTTTCGTACCTTCCAATCTTCTTGCCCTCTTACCTTCTTGTACTACAGCGGAGGATATATATGTCAGAAGCCACGGTTATCAAACCTGATTTACAATTTGTGAATGAGATCATCAAGGGGGGCGGCGAGTCGCTCAAAAAGTGCTATCAGTGCGCCACCTGTTCGGTCGTATGCGAAGTCACTCCGGAAAATGCGCCCTTCCCGCGCAAAGAGATGATGCTCGCGCAGTGGGGGCAGAAGGACAAACTGGTTACGAGCGCCGATGTATGGCTGTGCCACCAATGCAGCGATTGCACGGCCTACTGCCCGCGCGGCGCAAAACCGGGCGAAGTGCTGAACGCCATCAGGATGCAGAGCATCAAACATCTGGCAATGGTTCCCTTCCTCGCCAAGATCGCGACTGACTGGAAGTTGCTTCCGGTCCTGTTTGCGATCCCCATGGCGCTGTTTTATATCGTGCTCCTGGTCCTGGGGCATACGGACATGAACGCCATCCCGCGCGCGGAAGGCGGCATCATGGCGTATCACAAACTCGTGCCCGTGCCGGTGGTCGACGTTATCTTCACGCTGACCGCGATATTCGCGGCTGTGTCGGGGTTCGTCGGGATTAAGCGTCTCTGGAGCGGGATGCAAAAACAGGCGGGCGAGATGAAAGCAGGCGGCAGTCTCGTGGGCGACATCATCGCCTCGGTCATCCAAATTCTGACGCATTCCAAATTCGCCGACTGCTCGGTGAACAGGCTGAGACAGTGGGGCCACCTGCTTCTGTTCTACAGTTTTGTCGGGCTTGCGGTCGTTACGGCCTGGGCCATTGCCTACCTGTATGGACATGAATTTTTCGGAATTCAGGCGTTCGGTCCGTTCCACTTCGGCGAATCACCCTACCCGAATAATGACCCCGTGAAGATATTGGCGCTTATCAGTTCGGTCGCTTTCAGCGCGGGCTTCCTTATCATCCTGTTCAACCGGCTGGTCAAGGCCGGGAAAGCGGGCATGGGGTCCTATTTTGACTGGCTGTTCCTCGCGGTCGTTTTCGGCGTGGGCGTTACGGGCATGCTCTCCTGGGCGATGCGGCTGGCGGATATGACGGCCGGCTACTGGATGTATTATTTCCATCTCGTGTTCATATGGGCGTTGTTTGCCTATACGCCGTACTCGAAATTCGCGCACGTCTTTTACCGGACGGCAGCCATGGTATTCGCACGAGTGTCCGGGCGCGACAAAAAGTAGCAGCAGCATTTTCCTCGTGCCCTGTTCATTGGAACGAGGGAGATGGTCGTTTAGGTGTTTTGCAGGACAGATTCGAGAACCGTTTTAAATTCAGCAGCATTCTAATCTAAAGGAGGAGATATCATGAGTAACACAATTTTGTTTGCCCTCGCATGCGGCGTCGTCGGCGTGATCTACGCCGTCATAACCGCGCTCTGGGTGAACAAGCAGGATGCAGGCAATGCAAAGATGCGGGAAATTTCCGATGCAGTTGCGGAAGGTGCTTGGGCGTTCATTGCGCGCGAGTACAAGACAGTAGCAATCGTTGCGGCTATTTTGGTGGCTATACTGGCCTTCGTTCCCGCTCTCGGAATGTGGGCAGCCACCGGATTTATCATCGGTACGGTGGGCTCGGCCCTTGCCGGTGCGATCGGCATGTGGGTGTCGCTGCGCGCCAACGTGCGCACGGCCCAGGCCGCGAGCAAAGGCCTCCAGGCCGCGCTCACCCTTGCATTTAAGGGCGGCTCCGTGACCGGTATCATGGTCGTGGGCCTCGGCATCATCGGCCTTGCCGGTTTTTACCTTGTCGCCAAGACGTTTGCTCCGGCCGATCAGGTATCCCATGCTCTCATCGGGCTTGGTTTCGGCTGCTCGCTCATGAGCGTGTTCGCCCGTATCGCGGGCGGCATCTACACCAAGGCCGCTGACGTGGGCGCCGACCTCGTGGGTAAGGTTGAGAAGAATATCCCCGAAGACGATCCGCGCAACCCTGCCGTGATCGCGGACAACGTGGGCGACAACGTGGGCGACTGCGCAGGTATGGCAGCCGACCTCTATGAAACCTACACCGTGACCCTCGTGGCCGCCATGCTCCTCGCCAAGACCGTCTTCGGCCCGGGCAGCCCGTGGATCGAGTTCCCGCTCATGCTCGGCGCTGTTTCGATCATCGCTTCCATCATCGGCACTTACGCAGTGAAGCTCGGCAAGAACAACTACATCATGGGCGCCCTGTACAAGGGCCTTGCCGTTGCGGGTGTAATTGCGGCAGCCGCGTTTTATGTAGTGGCCAGATACTTTATCGCTGACCTCGGCACCGGCGCCGGCGTATTTACGGCAAACACGGTGTTCTTCATATCACTTATCGGCCTTGTTCTCACCGGCTTGATTGTGTGGATCACCGAGTACTTCACGGCTAAGGAATATCCGCCAGTGCAGCACATTGCGCAGGCCAGCCTGACCGGCCACGGCACGAACGTGATCGCCGGCCTCGCGGTCAGCATGAAGGCTACCGGAGCTCCGGTGGTCGTCATCGTCGCCTCAATCCTCGGCGCCTACTGGCTTGGCGGCGGGTTCTCCGATCTTCCGAACGCGGCATCGGGCGGCCTCTTCGGCATTGCGCTCGCAGCCGTGTCCATGCTCTCCATGACCGGCATCGTCGTGGCCATCGATTCCTATGGCCCGATTACGGACAATGCGGGCGGCGTGGCTGAAATGGCCGGGCTCCCGAAAGAGATCCGCGATATCACGGATCCCCTCGATGCGGTCGGCAACACCACCAAGGCAGTGACCAAGGGATATGCCATCGGCTCCGCGGCGCTTGCCGCGTTGGTGCTGTTTGCGGAATATTCACGTTCATTCATTGACCCGGTTACCAATGTGGCCAAGGATATCAAGTTCGACCTTTCGAACCCGATGGTCCTTGCCGGTCTGTTCATCGGCGGCCTGCTTCCCTACTAC
>JBGPUS010000044.1:0-12413 GCA_041491325.1 Nitrospirota bacterium
CTTTCAGGGGGAGATCCTTGCCTCGCGGAAGACCAGCTATGCCGATATCCTCAAGGCGGATTGTCTGGATGAAGTCGTGCGCGAACTCATGATGGAGCAGCACAAGCAGATGATTCGCGACTTGATGCACGGCAAACTCAGTATCGCCAACGCTCCGCACGAGTCGACGTACCGTCCCGCCCCGGAGCAGAAACCCGCTCCGGTCCAGGCCGTCCCGCCGCCTGCCCCCACTCCCGCGCCGCCAGCCGCAAAGCCCGCGCCACCGGCCCCCAAGGAAAAAGAGCAGGAGAAGAGTCTCGACGATATCATTCTCGACTTCCTTGCGCAGGAGCAGAAGGAACGGGGCAAAAAATAACAATTGAAACGCACGGTAAGAACGGCATGGCTCCAAGGCCCATGACGGTCATGGATCACCCAACGTTTGCAGAATAAAAAAGCACTGAGGAGGATTGTTGCATGGCGGTTACTCAAGATCAACTGAAGACGCTCGCGGATAAAGCCCGAAGGATACGTATCGACGTGTTAAAGATGCTGAACGGCAGCGGCTCGGGCCATACCGGCGGCAGCCTGTCCGCAGCGGACCTGGCGACGGCGCTCTATTTCTATAAGATGAAGTACGACGCAAAAAAGCCGGACTGGAAAGAACGGGATTACTTCATCCTCTCGAAAGGACACGCGGCGCCGCTCCTGTATACGGTTTTGGCGCACGCCGGTTTTATCGAGCATGCCGAACTTTGTACGCTCCGCAAACTCGGGTCGCGGCTCCAGGGCCATCCCGACAGCAAGTGTATGCCGGGCGTGGAAATTTCAACGGGCTCGCTCGGCCAGGGGCTGTCCGTGGCGAACGGGATAGCGCTCGCGCACAAAATCGACAAAGCGCCCAACCGCGTGTATGCGCTGCTCGGCGACGGCGAACTTCAGGAAGGACAGGTCTGGGAAGCAGCCATGTCCGCGGCGCATTACAAGCTGGACAATCTCTGCGCGCTGATCGACAACAACGGCCTTCAGATCGACGGGCCGGTGGATCGGGTGATGGGCGTGGAGCCGATCGCGGCCAAATGGCGCGCTTTCGGATGGGAAGTCCTTGAAATAGACGGGCACGACATGGCGAAGATCGTTACCGCGCTTGACATGGCGGAGACGGTGAAGCGCAAGCCGACTGCCATCATCTGCCGGACGGTCAAAGGAAAAGGCTCCTCCGTGTTCGAAGGCAAAGTGGAGTTTCACGGCACGACGCCGTCGAAGGAAGAGCTCGAGATCGCGTTGAAGGAACTGTCCGAAGAGACGGTGTGCCGGTGAAACAAACATCAATTTCCAAGTGCCAAATAGCAAATAAGCTCCAATACACAAAAATCCAATTTTGATGAACTCGTAAGAAGTCAATTTTTCACACGAAGGCACACCCTGCACTCGCGATGCCACTCGTAAACGCTGGGCGCAGGCTAAGGCACGAAGGAAGGCCAGTCGAAAACATCAAGTTTTCCTTTGTGCCCTCCGTGATCTCCGTGTGGTATCAATTTTTTGGCTTTTGGACAGTTTAATTGTAGTTTGTAATTTGGAATTTCATTGAAGAGGAGATAGTTTATGCGTTCAATCGCGGTTCTTGCCGGGGACGGTATCGGCCCCGAAGTCATGGCAAGCGCACTTGAGGTTTTGAAAAAACTGAATGACGGCCATTCCCTCGGGATCACGTGGAAAGAGGCCTTGGTGGGCGGGGCCGCCATCGATGCAAAAGGCGCGGCGCTTCCCCAGGAAACGATCGAGCTGTGCAGAAAATCCGACGCCATATTGTTCGGGTCCATCGGCGGGCCGAAATGGGAACAGCTCCCGCCCGAGCAGCAGCCGGAGCGGGCGGCGTTGCTTCCGCTGCGCAAAATGTTCGATCTCTTCGCAAATCTAAGGCCGGCAAAAATTTATCCTGAACTGAGGGACGCTTCCCCGCTGAAAAACAGCATCATTGAAAAAGGGGTTGACGTGCTCATCATCCGTGAGCTGACCGGAGACGTGTATTTCGGCCAACCCAAGGAACTGACCGAGGCCCGGGGTCTCGACACCATGGTCTATACCAAGGAAGAAGTCGAACGCATCACCCATGTCGCGTTTAAAGCGGCCCAAAAAAGACAGCAACGGGTGACCAGCATCGACAAGGCAAACGTGCTGAGCAGCATGGTCTTCTGGAGAAAGATAGTCACGGGTATCGCAAAAGGATATCCCGATGTGCGTCTGAACCACATGTATGTCGACAATGCGGCGATGCAGCTTGTACGCGATCCCGCGCAGTTCGATGTTATGCTCTGCGGCAACATGTTCGGGGATATTCTGTCGGATGAAGCCTCAATGATAACCGGATCGATCGGAATGCTGCCGTCCGCTTCGCTCAATGCCTCCAGCTTCGGGTTATACGAGCCTTCGGGCGGATCAGCGCCCGACATTGCGGGGAAAAACATCGCCAATCCGATTGCCCAGATCTTGTCCCTGGCACTCCTGCTGCGATATTCCTATAACGAAGAAAAAACGGCTTCTTTCCTTGAAAGCGCGGTAACGAAGACCCTGTCGCAGGGCTTTAGAACGGCCGATATCTATTCCGAGGGGTGCACCAAGGTGAGCACCAAGGAAATGACGGATAAAATCATAAAGAATCTGGCATAAAATTCAAAATAATTTCCTGCACGACTGAAATGGCCGGGAAATTTCAGACACTATGGGGGGGAACGTGACACAGAAAGTCGCTACGAGAGACGCATACGGGGACGCGCTGGTTAATCTCGGGAAAAAAAGAACGGACGTGGTCGTGCTGGATGCGGATTTGTCGGGTTCTACCAAGACGGCCAAGTTCGCCAAGGCATTTCCGGACCGTTTTTTCAACATGGGTATTGCAGAGCAGGATATGATGGGCACCGCCGCCGGATTTGCGGTTGCGGGTAAACTGCCGTTCGTGAGCACCTTTGCGGTTTTTGCCACGGGCAGGGCCTGGGAACAGGTGCGTCAGTCTATTTGCTATCCGAACCTGAATGTGAAGGTCGTGGCGAGCCATTCCGGGATCTCCGTGGGAGAAGACGGCGGCTCGCACCAATCGGTTGAGGACATTGCCGTGATGCGCGTGATCCCTCATATGACCGTGATCGTTCCCGCCGACGGCCCCGAGACGCTGCAGGCCATCGAGGCGGTTGCCGAGTACGACGGGCCTTGCTACGTGCGCGTGGGCCGGAATAAAGTGCCGACGCTCTTCGGCGAGGATTATACATTCAAGATCGGCAAGGCGCATGTGTTCAATGAGGGGAAGGACGCGGCAATCATCGCCACGGGCCTCATGGTCGCCGAGGCGCTTAAGGCCCGGGACCAGCTTAAGATGGAGGGGATCGACGCCTCCGTGATCAACATGTCCACGATCAAACCGCTCGATGTCGAGGCCGTGGTCGCCGCATCCCGGCGGTGCGGAGCTATCGTGACGGCTGAAGAGCATTCGATTATCGGCGGCTTGGGCGGGGCTGTGGCGGAAGCGCTATCAGAGGCCGCTCCTGCGCCGCTGGTTCGCGTCGGGATCAAAGACAAATTCGGGACTTCCGGCGACTTCGACGGATTGATGAAACATTACGAGCTGTCGGCGGAGTTCATTGTCGCGGCGGTAAAAGAAGCAATTAAGAAGAAGCGGTAATGATCCAGCAGCAAACGCCAAATAACAAATTTCAAATTACAAATAAATGTAAAGTTCCAAATTCAAATATATCAAACGTGCTTATATATCGGCGTTTGTCATTTGGAATTTATTTGGGATTTGAATATTGCGATTTGAGATTTGCCCCATGATCCAACTCTACGGAGTTACGAAATCGTATGAAGGCGTTCCCGCCCTGCGCAAGGTCAGTTTTGCCGTGGACAAGGGCGAGTTTGTTTTTCTCACCGGGCCGAGCGGGGCGGGCAAGACCACCCTCCTT
The DNA here is from genome assembly GCA_041491325.1 of Nitrospirota bacterium. Taxonomy (GTDB): domain Bacteria; phylum Nitrospirota; class UBA9217; order UBA9217; family UBA9217; genus JBAZLV01. The sequence goes on from JBGPUS010000044.1 coordinate 3,936, forward strand.
AAGATCCTTTTCTGCGCGGAGCGAGCCGATGAAGGGCAGATCATTGTCCAGGGAATAAATGCCTTCCGGCTCAACGCGTCGAATATTCCCTACCTTCGCAGGAACATGGGGTTCGTGTTCCAGGACTATAAATTACTCCCGCACAAGTCGGTTTTCGAAAACATTGCGCTTGCCCTCAAGGTGGTCGGCGCGCCGTACGGCGACATCGAGCGGCGCGTGTACCAGGTGCTCAAAAAAGTCGGCATGGAAGGCAAGCGGCACCTGACCCCTCCGAAGCTCTCGGGAGGCGAACAGCAAAAAATCGCCGTGGCGCGCGCGCTCGTGAACGAGCCGCAGGTGCTGCTCGCGGATGAGCCCACGGGCAACCTGGACCCGCAGAGCGGACTGGACGTGTTCCAATTGTTCAAGGACATCAACATGAAGGGCACGACCGTGGTGGTCGCGACGCACGACTGGGAAATGGTGAAGAAGTTGCAGAGGCGGACAATCACCATGGAACGCGGGACGGTCACGGACGACGGCCGCCGCGCGCCGCTGCGGCCCCTGCCTCCTGTTTCTCCCAAAGCCGAAAACGAAAATAAGCAGAAAAAGCGCGAGACAGGCCCATGAAGGGGTACGGCTTGTTTTACTATATTGCGGAGGCGTTTCGCGGGTTTCGCGCCAATAGTCTCGTGAACCTGCTCGCCGTGGGCACGATCAGCATGGCGATGTTCATTGCCGTATTCTTGATGCTGGTGTTTTTGAACGTCAGGACCGCGGTACATTCGCTGGGCGATCGTCTCGAAATGTCGGTGTATCTGAAAGACGGGCTGACCGGGCAGGAGAAGGACTTCCTTCTGATGAGGATCAAGGCCGAGCCCGGCGTGAAGAAGACCCGGTTTTTTTCCAAAACAGAGGCGCTGGCGCTGCTTAAAAATGAACTGAAGGGCCAGGAAACGCTTATTCAGGGGTTGGGAGAAAACCCGCTGCCTGATTCCTATGAACTCGGCCTCGACCGTCAGTATGCTGAAAAGGACCGGCTGGAGGCGCTGGCGAAGACCTTATCCGGTTATTCGGGCGTGGAAGACGTGTCCTACGGGAAGCAAGGGGCCGAAGCGCTTACCAGCTTGTATAAACTGGTCACCTACGGCGGCGCAGCGCTGGCGGTACTGCTCGGCGTGGCCGTCCTGTTCATCATATCCAATTCGGTCAGGCTGGCGCTCTACTCCCGCCGGCAGGAGATTGAGCTCATGCAATGGATTGGCGCGACGCGGGGTTTCATCCGGGGACCGTTCCTTATCGAAGGCATGATGCTCGCCATGCTCGGGTCGGCGCTTGCTGTCGGTATTTTGGCGGGCCTGTTTTATTCGCTGCCGCAGGACATCGTCCTCTTTCTTTCGAGGCCGAATGGGCTGGACTTTCTGCCGCCATCGGTGATAACATATATTATTATAGGCGGCGGACTGCTCGGCTTGACCGGAGGGCTCATCTCCGTGAGCGCGTTTTTGGAATAGTATGCAGCCTGATGAAGCCGCGGAGTCCGGATTATGCTCACGAGATCAGCGGGAGTGCACACTTAACGGAATGATGAAAAGCGGTCCCCGCGTTCTTATCCTCGCCGCTGTGCTTGCTGTCTGCATGGGTTTGGGCGGCTTGTCCGCCTACGGGAAGGACGAGGGCGCCGATAAAAAAGAGCTCCAGCGCATCAAGCGGGAGATGCGCGAAAAGAAGCAAGAGCTAAAGCGGGCCGGCCGAAAAGAGCGGTCCATCCTTGCCCAGCTCGATACGATCGACCGGGAAATTCAGGCAGGGACCGCGGAGCTGGCGGAGCAGCAGAAGCGGCTGCGGTCCGCGGAGGACGCTCTCCGGGAGACCGAGTTGAACAACACCGCGCTCAGCGTCAAACTCGCCGGTTTGAAGACAGTATACGGCCAGCGCTTGCGGGCGCTTTATAAGATGAGAAGGGAGGGCGGCGTGCCCGCCTTCTCGTCGGACAGTTTGAGCGGCGCGCTCAAGCGGATCAAGTATGTGAGTGTGATTGCTTTGCGCGACCGCACGGTCATGAGCGACTACGGCAGCGCGCTTGACCGGCTTGCTTCGCGCCAAACCGAGCTTTCGGAGAAAAAGCAGGAACATCTTTCCCGCAAACGCATGGTCGAGCTTAAGAGGGCCGAGCTTGAGCAGCGGAAAACGAAAAAAGCCGAGCTGCTTGCGGGCGTGAGGAAAGAAAAGGGCCTGTACGAACAGTCTCTGCGAGAACTTGAAGAGTCCTCCGCCGGGCTCTGGGCCATGATTAAACGGTCGGAGCAGGAAAAAAAGAAGACCGTACACGCCGTTGCTCCTGCAGCTCCGGGTCGGGTCAACCCCGCCAGGAGCGGGACGACGCTCGCCTGGCCCGCGGAAGGGCGGGTGGTAACGCGGTTCGGGATGCAACGCCACCCTCAGTTCGGCACCATGGTCTTTCGCAGGGGCATCGAGATCGAGACGCGCAACGGCGATGCGGTCCGCGCGGCCCGCGAAGGACAGGTTGCCTATGCGGATTGGCACAAAGGCTACGGAAAACTCATCATTCTTGACCACGGCAACGGTCTTTATACGCTCTATGGCAATCTTTCGCGGCTGGACCTGAACAAAGGAGATGCTGTTGCCAGGGGCCAGCTGATCGGGCTGTCCGGCGATACCGGGAGTCAGGGTTCGAAACTGTATTTCGAGGTCCGGCGCAACGGCGAGGCAAAGGACCCGCTGGCCTTGTTCAGTAAGAAGTAAATTGCACTGCTCAAAATCGGCGCTGTTACAAGCGCGTTGTTTTCGGAAAATTCGGCTACATTACTTTCTGCGATAATTTCAGGAGACGGGTTATGCAGAACAAGTTGGAGGACACGACTATGATGCAGATCAACAAAAAGAAATTTTTACTTGCTTCGCTGATCATTCTGCTGACCGGCGTTATGATCGGGCAGGGGTTGGTGCAGGCAAAGTCCGACGCGTACGAAGAGCTTAAGGCTTTTACGCAGGCGTTGGAACTTGTTCGGCGCAGTTACGTAGAGAACCCGGACACCAAGGAGTTGGTCCAGGGCGCCATCCGCGGCATGATATCGAGCCTCGACCCGCATTCATCGTACATGACCGAGCGGCAATTCAAAGAGATGAATATGGACATCAAGGGCGAGTTCACGGGCGTCGGCATCCAGATCGGGGTCAAAAACCAGCAACTCATGGTCATTGCCCCGATTGAAGACACCCCGGGGTTCCGCGCCGGGCTGGCAGCAGGCGACAAAATCTTGAAGATCAACGATGAGTGGACCAAGGACATGGCGATTGAGCAGGCCGTGGATAAAATGCGCGGTCCCCGGGGCACGCCGGTGCGGCTTCTGATCATCCGCGACGGGTGGGACAAGCCCCGGGAGTTCAAGATCGTCCGCGACGTGATCAGAGTGCAGAGCGTCAAGTCCAGGATGCTCGACAACGAGATCGGCTACGTCAAAATTATCCAGTTCCAGGGACAGACCGCGGAGGAACTCGAAAAAGCGCTGAAAGAGCTGGAAGCAAAGGGCGCGAAGAAACTGGTCCTTGACTTGCGGAACGATCCGGGCGGTCTTCTTGACGCGTCGGTGGACGTGAGCGGAAAGTTTCTGCCCAAAAACAAACTGGTGGTTTACCTGCAGGGCAGGCAGTCCTCCGAGCGGAAGGATTTCCTCACTTCGGATGGGGGCGCGCCCCGGGACTACCCCATGGTCGTGCTCGTGAATACGGGAAGCGCCAGCGCGTCGGAGATCGTCGCGGGCGCTCTCCAGGACTCGAAGCGCGCCGTGATCCTCGGAACGCAGACCTTCGGGAAGGGCTCGGTCCAGACCGTGTTCCCTCTTGAGGGCGGCGGCGGCATTCGGTTGACGACCGCCAAGTATTATACGCCAAGCGGCCGTTCGATCCAGAACGTAGGCATTACCCCCGATATCGAGGTAAAACTTAAAGCGGTGAAGGAGCCGAAAGACGGCGAGTCCGCGCATGTCATTATTCGTGAGAAGGACCTCGATCGGCACCTGAAGAACGAATCCGTTAAAGAGGACAAGAAAAAGGACAAGCCCTCATCGGAGGAAGATTTCGACATGGAGGTCATGCCGAAAAATGAAAAGGATGACCCCCAAATGCTGAAGGCGATTGAAATACTGAAGCCGGCAATGAAGGCCGAAGACGTATTCAAGAACCTCCCTGTTGAGGCGAAAAAAGAAAAATAGAATAAACTTATATGCAACGTATTGGAAAAGCAGGGATTTAATCCCTGCTTTTCTTTTTTTCATAAACAGTCAGAATACCTCGGCAATTGGGTTAAATATACCTAAAATGGGTGCAAACTGCTTAAATTCTCCTTAAATAGGGTTTGCATTTTTTTCGCCCGGGAAATATATTAGCACTCGCCTCACAGGAGTGCTAAGTTTCTGGTATAATAAAAACATTACTCTTAAGAAAGGAGCAACGTGCAATATGAGTGAAAAATTCAAGCCATTGAAGGACAGGGTATTTGTAAGCTACACAGCAGAGCTGGAGAAGACCGCGGGAGGGCTGTATATCCCGGACTCAGCGAAAGAGAAACCGCAGAGCGGCAAGGTGGAGGCAGTCGGTGACGACGTGAAGTCTCTCAAGGTCGGAGACAAGATCCTCTTTGATCGTTATTCCGGTTCCAAGATCAACATCGACAATGTTGAATACCTGATCGTTAAAGAAGAAGACGTGCTCGGCATTCTGAGCTAGTTCACAGATTTAAGATAGAAATCAAGAAGACTCTTTAAGGAGGAAAAAATATGGCAAAGCAGCTTATGTTCAACCAAGATGCACGAGCGAGCATTCTGAGGGGCGTTAACATCCTGACAGATGCGGTAAAGGCAACGTTGGGTCCGAAGGGCCGCAACGTAATGATCGACAAGAAATTCGGCGCGCCGACCATCACCAAGGACGGCGTGACGGTGGCCAAGGAGATCGAGCTCAAGGACAATTATGAAAACATGGGCGCCCAGCTCGTGCGTGAAGTCGCAAGCAAGACCTCGGATGTGGCGGGCGACGGCACGACCACGGCGACGGTCCTGGCCCAGGCAATCTACCGCGAGGGAATGAAGAACGTCACCGCAGGCGCGAACCCGATGGATGTGAAGCGCGGGATCGAAAAGGCAGTGGCAGCGGTCATGGATAATCTTAAGAAGATGTCCAAACTGGTGGTCGACAAGAAGGAAATCGCCCAGGTCGGCAGCATCTCCGCGAACAGCGACACGACCATCGGCGATCTTATTGCCGAGGCAGTGGACAAGGTCGGCAAGGACGGCGTCATCACCGTGGAAGAAGCAAAGAGCATGACGACGAGTCTCGATGTGGTCGAGGGCATGCAGTTTGACCGCGGCTATATCTCCCCCTACTTCGTCACCAACGCGGAGAAGATGACCGCAGTGCTCGAAGACGCCTTTATCCTCCTGTCGGAGAAGAAGATCTCCAGCATGAAGGACCTGCTTCCGATCCTGGAACAGACGGCCAAAATGGACAAGGCGCTGCTCATCATCGCCGAGGACGTGGAAGGCGAAGCGCTTGCAACCCTGGTGGTGAACAAACTTCGCGGCACACTGAAGGTTTGCGCGGTTAAGGCGCCGGGCTTCGGCGACCGCCGCAAAGCCATGCTCGAAGACATTGCCGTCCTTACCGGCGGCCAGGTGATCTCCGAGGACATCGGGCTTAAACTCGAGAACGTGAAAATTACCGATCTGGGCCGCGCCAAGAAAATTACGCTCGACAAGGACAATACGACCATCGTCGAGGGCGCCGGAGATTCCGCCAACATCCAGGGACGGGTCAAGCAGATCAAAGCGCAGGTTGCGGAAACGACCTCTGATTACGACAAAGAGAAGCTTCAGGAGCGGCTTGCAAAGATCGTGGGCGGCGTCGCCGTGATCAACGTGGGCGCAGCGACTGAGACCGAGATGAAAGAGAAGAAGGCGCGCGTCGAAGATGCACTCCATGCGACCAGGGCCGCCATGGAAGAAGGCATCGTTCCCGGCGGCGGCATTGCGCTCCTGCGCTGCATTCCGATACTCGAAAAGCTCAAACTTTCCGGCGACGAGGCAATCGGCGTCAGCATCGTTAAAAAGGCGCTCGAAGAGCCGATCCGGCAGATCGTGAACAACGCCGGGCTTGAGCCGTCGGTAATCGTCGACAAGGTAAAGCAGTCCGACAAACAGAACTTCGGGTTTGACGCCCAGAAGGAAGAGTATGTGGACATGCTCCAGGCGGGCATTATCGATCCAACCAAGGTGACCCGTTCCGCGCTCCTCAATGCCTCGAGCGTTGCGAGCCTTATGCTCACGACCGAGGTGATGATCACCGACCTTCCGGAAGAGAAGTCGGATATGCCGGCAATGCCCGGTGGTATGGGCGGCATGGGCGGCATGGGCGGAATGTACTAAGAAACATGAAGGTGTTTCCTTTCACGAGGAACTGAAACAGCAGGCCGGCAGAGAATTATTCTCTGCCGGCTTTTTTATGGGAGCGCACGAGGCGACGCATGGCGAAGAAACACGGCTTTTCATTTTATCGGCGGGATGCGGAAAAGCTCGCCCAAGCCCTGATCGGGGCGGTCCTCGTTCGGCGCATTCGCGGCAGAGAATACCGGGCGCGCATCGTTGAAACCGAAGCCTATATCGGCCCTCACGACCTCGCTTCCCACACTTCTAAAGGACGAACAAAACGCACGGAAACCATGTTCGGACCCGCCGGCCACGCATACGTTTACCTGATTTACGGGATGTACGAAATGTTCAACATCGTCGCGGGCAAGAAAGGCTGCGGTCAGGCAGTCCTCATCCGGGCGGCCGAGCCCGCAGGTAGCTGGAAGGCAGATCTCTCGGGTCCGGGCAAGCTCACGCGCGCGTTCAGGATCACTCGTGACCTGAACGGCATGGACCTGACGGGGGACACGCTATATCTCGTGCAGGATCCCGACTATTTACCGCGGATCAGGAGAGCTAAGAGGATCGGCGTGGAGTATGCCGGTGCATGGAAAAATAGACTGCTTCGCTTTTTTGACGACAAGAGCGGGGCGGTTACCCATCGACCATGAGATACGCAAGGGACATCTCATCCGGTCAGGCAAGTTGTGCGTCTATTGGTGATATAATTAAATCATATTCGGCATTTTGTGTCGATGCTATGTTTCTGGTTCAGAGGAGGTAAAAAAGAAATGAAAACATTCACATGCGCGAAGATGGGTAACAATTGCACTACGGTCTTGAAAGCCAGGACCGAAGAGCGGCTTTCTGAGTTGGCGTCGATTCATCTGCGCGAGGCACACGGGATAGTCTCGCTTTCCCAGGACACCGTGGCGCAGATCAAGGACCGTTTTTCAAACCTAACGGTAACGGATTCCGCTTCCGCGGTAGACCGTATCTTCGAAAAATACAACTGCAACAGCGACCCGGACTGCACCTGGCGGTACATAGCGGAAGCCGAGATGATCCTGACCGGCGACGGTAACGTTCACGCGCGGGAACTCAAGGCCGCCTGACAATTGGATCCAAGAATATAGGAACCATCACGCCTTCGGAGACTGTTGTCCGCGACAAGCTGAACATGGTATAATGGCCCATGTCGAGGATCACGAGCCCTATCCAACTCTATAAGCTCCTGCCGAAATCCAACTGCGGCAAATGCGGAATCACGACCTGCCTGGCTTTTGCGGCCGCGGTCGTAAAACAGGAAAAGCATCTTGCCGATTGCCCCTGCCTTGACCAAGAGAGCATTGCCCGTTATGAAGACAAGATCGATCGACCGCCCGGCATGGACGGCATCCGCGAAGAGCAACTGAAGGAACTAAAGAAAAAAATATCATCAATTGACCTCTGCTCAAGAGCGGCTTTGCTCGGGGCAAGAAGCACCGGGAAAACAATCGTCATCCAGTGCCTCGGCAAGGACTTCGAGCTCGATGCTGCTGGAAGCCTCGCGTCGCAATGTCATACTCATGCATGGTTCTCCCTGCCGCTTCTTGATTATGTGCTTTACAGCGCGGGACAGGACGTGACCGGCAGATGGGTGCCTTTTCGCGAGTTGGAGAACGGAAGAACGTGGAACCCGTTGTTCGAGCAGCGATGCGAGAAACCGCTGAAACGGATTGCGGACACCCACAGTGAGCTTTTCAGCGACCTCGTGAGCATGTTCAGCGGCGCGTCGTCAGGTAATGCATTCGGCGCCGATATCTCAGTTACTTTATACCCCTTGCCCAGGGTCCCGATCCTCATCTGTTACTGGAAGTCCGAAGGAGATATTGAATCGCAGCTCAATATTTTTTTCGACGATACAGCCGAAATAAACCTCTCCATTGAATCGCTCTTTACGCTCGGCACGGGGCTGGTTCGCATGTTCGAACGGATCATGTACAAACATTCCGACGGTGAAAGCGAGTTGTCATGAAAACGCCCGCAGTTAAAGAGCATGCAACCACTGATAAACACCGATAATTCATAAACA
>JBGPUS010000045.1:0-12408 GCA_041491325.1 Nitrospirota bacterium
CCCCTTCTTCAAATGAACGCGCGCGAACCCGTCGGTCTCGCCGTCGAGCAGTGCCCGGTCGACCTCCGACAACGGGACAGTCAGCGTTACCTGGTCGATTCCTCCGGCTGTTACTTCCAGCCCAGTCATGCCGACATGCGCTGCTTCAGGGTCGGTGTAGGTGCACCACGGTATGACGAGCGCCGAGGCTTTTTGGCGTGCGCCGAAAAGAGCGTTCGCGATAACAATGCGCGCCATAGCGTCCGCGGCATGGGTGAATTTATAGGAAGAGCAGATGTCGCCGGCGGCATAGACCTGTGAGTTCGTCGTCTGAAGCCGGTCATTTATGAGCACGCCTTTTTGAGCATCGTATGCAATGCCCGCTTGCTCAAGACCGAGCCCTTCCACATTCGGGGTCCTGCCGACGCCGACCATTATTTCATCCACGATCAGTTCTCTGCTCTTGCCGTCCTGTTCGATAACGACGATTTTCTCTTTTCCTCTTTTCGTTGCGCGAACGAGCTTTGCCTGAAACAGGAGTTCAACGCCGTCACGCTCAAGAGCTCGATGAATCAGAGCGGCTGCATCAGGGTCCTCCCGGGGAAGGATGCGATTGCCCCGCTGAAACACCGTGACCTTGCTTCCCATTCGTGAGAAGGCCTGGGCAAGTTCACAACCTATCGGCCCCCCGCCGATAACGGCAAGTGAGCGGGGCAATTCCGTGAGTTGGAACACGGTCTCGTTTGTGAGATATCCCGCTTCCTCCATGCCGGGGACAGAAGGCGCAGCGGCCCGCGCGCCGGTACAGATCGCGGCCTTTTTAAAACGGAGTAATGTTATCCCCACTTCGACGGCCTCGGGGCCCGCAAACATTGCATTGCCGAAAAACACGTCCACGCCAAGTTGATTCCTGAAGCGCTCCGCGGAGTCGTGGCTGCTGATCCCGGCCCGTATGCGCCGCATACGCTCCATGGCCTTGCCGAAATCGAGGGACGCCTCCTTGCAGATAACGCCGAATTCAGCGGCAGCCCTGACATCATACGCGGCCCGCGCCGCCCGTATCATGCCTTTGGACGGTATGCACCCCACGTTGAGGCAATCCCCACCCATGAGCCGTCGTTCGATGAGGGCGACTTTTGCTCCGAGCCCCGCTGCTCCCGCAGCCGCAACCAGACCGGCAGTGCCCGCGCCGATGACTACGAGATCGTATTGCGTCGCGGGCTCGGGGTTTTTCCAGGCGGCAGGGTGAACATTCTCGACCAGCCTTCTGTTATGTTCGTCCCCGGGCAAGATAAGGGGCGTTTCGTCAGACATAATATCCCTTTTGGGTCTGCAAGCAACGAACGAGAACCTACTTTGTTCGATTGAACCCTTTATACTGTGCAACGTCTCTGCGGTGCGAAGGATCTTTCTTTACTTCATCATCGTAGTCCTTCTTTTCGGCCTGATAATCCTTCTGAGACAGGTCCTCTCCAGGATGCTGGGTGTCATAAACGTTATAATAAATTACCTGCGCCTCATGCAAAGCGTCTTGGAGCGCCATAGGCACATACCGGGTCATTGACCTAAAGGGACCGGGAAAGACTCCTTGGCGCAAAAAGTATATCCTTCCGGCTTCAAAATTCATGCGTACGGTATCTTTGTTGCCGCCATCCGCGGTAACGTAATGCGGTCCCGGCTTGACCTCGGTCATAAAATAACTGCTCTCCTTGGTTCCGCCGATATACTTGCCGTCAAGGTAGTTTTTTATGTCGGTGTCTCCGTAATAGGACGTGGTCCTCATAATAACCAGAACGGCCTTATTGGACTTCACCACAAGCGGGGGTTTGACATCTTTCCGGATCATGTGAATCCCGCCGCACGCGCCCAGGATGAGGGGCAACACCACAAGAAGACACACCACCGCGCCTTTCATGACCAACCTTTTTGGGTCCGATAAAAACGTCATAACGTATCCTCCTTTTTAGTGTGAAAAATTTATCAGCGAATATAGTAGCGAAGAGAGTGTAGTATATTTTCAAATGGTTGAAAAGAACTATTTTCATTTGACTCAGCGCTTGAGCAATGCCGCGGCATGGGCCGCGGCGCCGAGGAGCGCGGCGCGTTCGTTCATGATCACCTTTACCGGGATGCGCTCGACAATGCCGGAAAGCCGTCCTTTGTCCGTGAACGCCTTCATGAACGTCCCTTGTTTCAGCTTCGAGATGATTTTCGGGGCAATGCCTCCCCCGATATACACACCGGCCGTGGCCATGACCTGGAGCGCAAGATTGCCCGCAGCTGCCCCGTAGATCGAGACAAAGACCTCAAGCGCGGTGTCGCAGAGCCCGCATTTCCGAAGCCGCGCGGTTTCGGTAATAACCGCGGCGGGATCTTCCTGCTCCATCCTGCGCGCGAGCCACGCGGGCTCCTTCCCGAATCGTCCGGAATCCCGGAGAAAATGATAAATGTTGGCAAGACCCGACCCGGACAGGAGCCGCTCGTAACTGACATGCCCGAATCGGTTGAAGAGATAGGCCAGAAGATCCAGTTCCAGGTGGCTCCGGGGACCGAAATCCGCATGCCCTCCTTCGGAAGGCGAAGGCAATAATCCAGCGTTGTCCCGGAACAAGATGGCCGTGCCGAGGCCGGTCCCGGCGGACAAGAGCGCCGCGTTTCCGCCCATTTTCCTGCCCTGGTTCAGGGCAAAAAAATCCTTGTTTGAGAGGACCGCGATGCCGTAGGCATTCGCTACCAGATCGTTGATGAGGGAAACGTCCGGAATGGACAGGAGCCGCTTGAGCGCGCGTTCCGTAATCTTCCAAGAGAGGTTCGTGGCCACGGCTGTTCCACGCAGGATGGGCCCTGCCACGCCGAAGCACGCGGCGGATATGCGTTCCTTGCCGTTCAGGAACTCGTTCACGATTGTTTCAAGACCGGGATACGAGTTGCTTGCAAAGGTCCGGGAAACGAGCAACCGGTTTTTGCCGCGTTCCAAACGGCACAAGCCGAGCCTTGTGTTCGTGCCGCCGATGTCCCCCGCGAGAATAAGTTTTGATCCTGGAAGTTTTTCTTTCACCTGAAAATACCTATATGACCAGTCGCAAATATTGATTATAAAAATCTCCCCTACCCCCTCTTTTCAAAGAGGGGTGAATCCCCCTTTGGAAAAGGGGGACGGAGGGGGATTTATATTCTCCGGTGAGGCCGGAGGCTCATGAACGATTCATAACCAGCACCCAACCGGCCCGAATGCGAACACTATTTGACAGAATAACCGAAGAAATCGGGTGAAAGTCGTTCCATCCCGTTAATCCTGTGATCCCGTCAAAACATTTTTGACGGTCTCTTCTTTCTTTTCAGTATCTCAGCAGGCGAACCGCCTGCTACGTCACCGCGCCCCCTCAGGTAGACCCCTGCCCGGCGGTGCAGCCATAGCAGTGGTCGTCTACGGCAATCCGCCTTTTTACCAGCGCGCCAAAATCGAACGAGTCGATATGATGCGGCGCATTTTCTTCCGTAGAAATACCCAGGATCTGGTTGAAATCGCAATCATACAGCGCGCCGTCCCAACCCACACTCACCATGGACCGGCACATGACGCCGTCGAGCGTTTGCGGGTTGAAGGCGCAGGCGAGTTTGATCAAGTACTTCTCGTAATTAGCGGTCCGGACAAGATGGTCCTTGAACCGGCCCACCGGCATGTTGACAAAAACATAGAGCCGGTCGAACGAAATGTCGAACTGTTTTTTCAGTTCTCGTTTGTATTCCGCCTCGAGAGCGCTTTGTTCAGGCGCGAGAAACAGGCCCTGGGGATTGTACACAAGACTTAAACGGGGACCGGAATCTCCCTGGCCGTAGCCCAGGGCGTTCAGTTGTCGCAGCGCTTCAATGCTTTTCCGGAACACGCCGCTGCCCCGCACCCTGTCCACGGTGTCCGGAAAATAGTACGGGAGCGAAGCAACCAGCTCGACGTCCTGATCGCGATAGAATTCCGGCAGGCCCCCCATCCCCTGCTCGAAGAATATGGTCAGGTTCGTGCGCACCATGACGTGACGGCCCGCTTTTCTCGCATCCACGACTATCTCTCGAAAACGAGGATGGAGTTCCGGAGCGCCGCCGGTCAGGTCCAGAATTTCAATGGGGGTCTCTTTCAGAACGCGCAAAACCATGTCCGCTGTTTTTGCGTCCATCACTTCCGTACGCGTGGGCCCGCCCGACACATGGCAATGCTTGCATGCAAGATTGCAGCGATACCCCAGGTTGACCTGCAGTACCTTGATCCCGTCGGCCCGAAGCGGTTCCGTTCTAACGGAGAAAACTGTGTCTTGAAATTTTGTCATAGGCTTCAATTACGCACTATCAACTTCTTTAACACTGATGTGCATTGATAAAAACGATGAAGTATCTGATGAATCATAGATTTTATCAGCCATTATCAGTGTAAAAGGTTACGCCTTCCGTACTTTTAGTTCCCGCTTGTCCGGGTTGGGATACTGCTCATAGCGACATCTTGTCAACGGTGTTGTGCGCCTGAATGGTATGGATCAGGGAAGCGCCGCCCCGGATCGCGGACGCAACGTGCACCGCTTCGGTGATATGCTCCAGGCTCATCCCTTCTTCAAGGCAGGATTTGGAATAGGCGTCGATGCAGTAGGGGCACTGGATCGTATGCGCGACAGCAACGCCTATCAGGACTTTTTCGCGCTTGGTAAGAGTTCCCGGCTCAAGCGCCAGGTTGTACCATTCCATGAATTTCTTAAAAAGCGGTGCATTGTGCTTCCCGACCTCTCCGAACCGGTTGAGGTCCTCTGCTTTGTAGTACTCAGTCATGCGCTCTTATCCCCCTTCGCTCTGACGCCGTATAGATTGCTTGTAACAGTATACCACACGCGGCTCAATGCGCTGGTCATATCATAAATCGCCTCTTCATCAGTTTAAAGGGCGCCGGAGCGAGGAGCAGAGCAACGGCCGCGATCCAGACTGCGCTCCCCAGTGCTCCGGAGAACGAGCCTGCCGAAAACGACCTGCACATGTTTACTAAATGATACAGCGGAGTAAAGGCGGCAATATCGGATACCACGGCCGGCATCGTATCAAGCGGGAAGAAGATGCCTGAGAACAAAAAAAGCGGCGTCATAAACAGCGTGTAGAAATAGCTGAAGGAATCGATCCCCGGGACGATCGCGCAAAAAATGAGTGAAAGCTCCGCGAAGATCAGCCCGCAGAGAAATATAAAGGGGACCGATAGAGCAAGGAGCCAGGAGTCAACCAGCCCGAACAGAGCTATCACGATCGTGATCGTAATCCCGAAGATCACGCTCTTGGTCGCGCCCCAGATGAGCTCTCCGGCCACAAGTTCGTCGAGGTTCACCGGCGTGGCGAGAATGGCGTCAAAGGTCTTTTGATACGTCATGCGGATATACGTGCCGTAGGTGCATTCGTATACCGCCGCGAACATGGACGAGGACGCTATGATGCCCGGCGCAATATAGTTTATGTACGGCTGCCCGTGGATCTCGGGCACGAAGGCGCCCAGACCGAACCCAATGGCCACGAGGTAGAGCGCGGGCTCGGCGAAGTTGAGCGCAATGCTCGTCTTGTAGAGCTTGGTATACACCGTCCAATGACGCTGCCAAACGCTCATGACGTGATTAATCCGCAAGGCTCCTCCCCGTCAGCTTCAGGTAAACGTGTTCGAGATTGCCGTTGTGCTCGGACATAAGGTTCTTCGGGGAACCGATGGTCACGATTTTGCCCGAGTCCATGATCGCCACGCGGTCGCAGAGCGTCTCGGCCTCTTCCATATAATGCGTGGTGATGAGCAGCGTGATGTTCCGCGACTTCAGGTGGTTCAGCTTGTCCCAGACCGCGCGCCTGCTGTGCGGGTCCAGGCCCGTGGTGGGCTCATCCAGCAGCAGCATATCGGGATTGTTCACGAGCGAGCGGGCCAGAAGGAGCCGGTGCTTCATACCGCCCGAGAGGTGTTCTATCTTCACCTCCGCCTTATCCGTCAGCTCGGCGAACTCGAGCAGCACGCGGGCAAGCCGCGTCCCGTCCTTTTTCCCGATATTGAAATACCGGGCATATACAATGAGGTTTTCCATGACGTTCAGGTCCGGGTCCAGGTTGATGTCCTGCGGCATGACGCCCAGGCGCGCTTTGATCCGGCTCGGAAAACCGGTCACGTCCATGCCGAAAACAGTGACCGTCCCGGACGTCGGCGGCATAAAACAGGAGATAATGCGCATAACCGTGGTTTTGCCCGCGCCGTTCGGCCCCAAAAACCCGAAGCACTCGCCCCGATGGATCGAGAAGTCGATGCCGTCCACGGCCCGGAGGCCGTTATAGTCTTTTATCAGTCTTTGTGCGCTGATGATGTCCATAGATAGAATAATTTTACCGCGAGGACGCGAGGAGCGCAAGGAATTTCGGTTTCGTGAATTTTTCCTCCCCAGCGGCCCTATGTAGGACTTATCCCACTCGTAGAAGGTATGCCCTCGCGAGCGCTGCGTGATTGCAGCGGAAAGTCAAAAGCCATATTTGTCTTGACAAAACCGGAGCTTCCCGATATAATCCAAAACTCACAGCCCTCGGAGCACGATTAAATGGCCATCAAAATTAGCGATATACCATCCGAGGGGTTTTCACTGGAATTTGATCAAACGCTTGAGCTGCTCGGCCAGGCGACGGCGGTTACGGCGAACCTCGGCATCAAGCCGGGCGGCAAAGGGATTCTCCAAATGACAGGCCGGGTCCAGGCGGCCCCGACGCTCGAGTGCAGCCGGTGTTTAAGAAAATTTTCATCCCCTGTTGATGCCGCGTTCAACATAGAGCTGGCCCCAATGAGCGCTCAGGGGACTTCTTCCGAGCATGAACTGGTGCGGGGAGAACTGGACATGGAATTTTACCAGGGGGAGGAGCTCGAACCGATCGAGTTCGTTCGTGAGCAACTGCTCATCGCGCTCCCCATGGTCCCGCTCCATGACCCCGGCTGCAAGGGTCTTTGCAGCGTTTGCGGAACGGACCTGAATGAAGCGGAGTGCGGCTGCCGGAGAGAACAACCGGGAGCATTTTCCGCATTAAAGGACTTATTAAAAAAATAGAAGGAGCATTACGGAACCATGGCGAATCCAAAACACAAAACATCCAAATCGCGCAGGGACAAAAGGCGCACCCACAAATTCCTCACCGCCCCGGACCTCTCGGTCTGCCCGCAGTGCCAGGAAGTAAAAAAACCTCACCATGCCTGCATGGCTTGCGGCACCTACAAAGGCCGCGAGATCGTAACCGTTCAGCAGATATAACGCGAGCGCGTTTGACAAAGGCAAAGGGATGATACTGACTTATAGGTATGACTCTTTGCCTTTTATATTGTAGGGAGTTTTATTTATGAAAATCGCTGTTGACGCCATGGGTGGGGACAACGCGCCTCATGCCGTCGTTGCCGGGGCCGTACAGGCGGCCCAGGAATACGGCGTCGGCATCATCCTGGTCGGCATTGAACAACTGATCCAGACGGAACTTGAGAAACATCAGAGCGCAAAGGCCCTCCCCATCGAGATTCGAAACGCCACCGAGGTGGTCGATATGCTCGATTCGCCGGTCACGGTCTATAGGAGGAAGAAGGACTCCTCCATCCGCGTGGCAAACGAGCTGGTCAAGAACGGCGAGGCCGCGGCGGTGATCAGCGCGGGACATACCGGAGCGGCGATGGCGACCTCGCTGTTCGTGCTGGGGACCCTTGAAGGGGTCGAGCGGCCCGCCATAGCCACGTTCATGCCGACGATGAAAGGCACCTCCATTATCCTTGACGTCGGTGCGAACGTCGATTGCAAGCCGAACCATCTCCTCCAGTTCGCGATCATGGGAGAGGTCTACGCGAAATATCTGCTGAAGAACCCGAACCCGTGCGTGGGCCTCCTCTCCATCGGCGAAGAGGAAACTAAGGGAAACGAGCTTACGAAAGAGGCGTTCAAGCTTCTGACCGAGACTTCGCTCAACTTTGTCGGCAATGTCGAAGGACGTGATGTGATGTCCGGCAAAGCGGACGTGGTCGTGTGCGATGGATTCATCGGCAATGTCGTGCTGAAAACATCCGAGGCCGTCGCGGAATCCATCGGGCTCATCCTGAAAGAGAACATCGGCCGAAGTCTGATTCGGAAGCTCGGCTATCTTCTGATGCGGCCGGCGTTTCAAGCACTCAAGCGGCGCATGGACTACGCGGAGTACGGCGGGGCGCCGCTGGTCGGGATCAACGGCATCAGCATCATCAGCCACGGCCGCTCGTCCGACCGCGCGATTAAAAATGCCATCCGCGTCGCGGCTGAACTCGCCAAGAGCGAGGTCAACAAGCACATTCACGAGGACATCGAAAAGAACATGGAGCTGATCAAAGCAAAATGATACAAGCGCGAATTATAGGAACCGGCTCATACGTCCCGAAAAAAATCGTCACAAACCACGATCTTGAGAAGCTTATTGACACCACGGACGCGTGGATAACCGAGCGAACCGGCATCAAACAGCGCCACGTCGTCGAAAAAGGCGAGACCACCTCCGATCTCGCATACGAGGCTTCCCGCAGGGCGCTGAAGGCGGCGAAACTGACCGCCTCGGACATAGAACTGATCCTCGTTGCCACGACGACCCCCGATATGATCATGCCGAATTGCGGGTGCGTGCTCCAGGAAAAGCTCGGCGCGAAAAATGCGGCGGCCTTCGATATCTATGCAGCGTGCTCGGGCTTCGTCTTTGGGTTGTCAGCGGCGAATGCCTATATTAAATCGGGCGCTTACAAAAACATCCTCCTGGTGGGCGCAGAGGCGCTTTCCCTGTTCACGGACTGGGAAGACCGCACGACGTGCGTGCTCTTCGGTGACGGCGCCGGCGCGGTCGTGCTTCAGCGGCACGCCGGTAAACGAGGCATTCTCTCCACGCATCTGCACTCCGACGGAGCTTTCGGGAACCTGCTCACCGTACCGGGCGGCGGCGCCGCGCACCCGACCACCTATGAGACCATCGACAAACGGATGCACTTCATCAAGATGAAGGGCAATGAGACGTTCAAGGCCGCGGTGCGGGCCCTCGAAGACATAGCCCAGGAGACCTTGGCACATAACAAAATCCGGGCTGAAGATATCGATCTCCTTATCCCCCACCAGGCAAACTTGCGCATCATCCAGGCCATGGCGCAAAGGCTGAAAATGCCCATGGAAAAAGTCATACTCACGCTTCCGAAATACGGCAACACGTCGGCCGCATCCATTCCCATGGCACTGGATGAGGCAGTGCGCGACGGGAGAGTAAAAGACAACTTCCTGATCATGTTCGAAGCCTTTGGCGGAGGCCTCACCTGGGCCTCGGCCCTGGTGAGGTGGTAAGTCATTGAACAGTACTTAATTGGAAATTGAAGATTGTAAATTTTACGTTTCGTTAAAAACAATTTTGCATTTCCAAATTTCCAATTTTAAATTTCCGGCTCTATTTTGGAGGAATCAATGGATTACATGCTGACAGAAGACCAGATCATGATACGCGACCTCGCCCGCCAGATCGCAGAGGAAAAAATCGTGCCGGTGCGGGCGGAGCTTGATGAACAAAACAAGTTCCCTTGGGAGATCATGAAAGCCATGGCCCAGGCGGACCTCTTCGGGCTGTTCATCCCCGAAGAGCACGGCGGCCTCGGGAAGCAGAGTCTTGAACTCTGCATCGCCGTCGAGGAACTGTCCAAGGCCTGCGTCGGCGTATCGACCAGTTTCGCGGCCAACGCGCTCGGCACCTACCCCATCCTTCTCTACGGATCGGATGCCCAGAAAAAGAAATACCTTCCGGACATCGCCGCCGGCAAGCGCCTCGTTGCGTTCGGGCTGACCGAAGCGAACGCGGGCAGTGACGCGGGCGGCACGCAGACCACGGCAAGGCTCGAAAGCAATGAGTATGTTATAAACGGCACGAAGCAGTGGATCACGAACGGCGGCGAAGCCGAAATTTACACCATCATCGCCATAACCGACCGGTCCAAGGGACACCGCGGCGCTTCGGCTTTCGTCGTCGAAAAAGGCACGCCCGGCTTCACCTTCGGCAAAAAAGAAAACAAGATGGGCATCCGCGCGTCCTCTACGACCGAGCTCATTTTCAACAACTGCCGGATCCCCAAGGAAAATCTTATCACGAAAGAGGGCATGGGCTTCATCGTTGCCATGAAGACCCTCGACAGCTCCCGCACCGGAGTGGGCGCGCAGGGCGTCGGCGTGGCCCAGGGAGCGATCAACGAAGCGATCAAGTTCGCGCGGCAGCGGGTCCAGTTCGGCCAGCCTATCGCCTCGTTCCAGGCCGTCCAGCACATGCTCGCGGACATGCAGACCCAGACCGAGGCTGCTCGGTCGCTGGTGTATTCCGTCGCACGGTTCGTGGACAGCGGCGCAAAAGACGTATCGCGGCCATCGGCCATGGCCAAGCTGTTTGCGACTGATGTTGCCATGAAGGTGACCACCGACGCCGTTCAGATCATGGGCGGGTCCGGATACATGAAGGAATACCCGGTTGAGAAAATGATGCGCGACGCAAAAATCCTCCAGATCTACGAGGGCACCAACCAGATACAGAGGAACGTCATCGCGCTGGACATGATTAAGGAAGCTTCGAGACAAAAATAATTCATAATGACCACCGAGGGAAGCGTATAGGAAGGGAATACTTCCGCGCTGCGTCCATCCGGGGTCAATTGGGTTATTCGGAGAAAGTGCATGAACATTATTGTTCTCATTAAACAGGTCCCCGATACGTCGGAAGTAAAGATCAACCGTGAAACGAACACACTGATCCGCGACGGCGTACCGAGCATCGTCAACCCCTTCGACATGTATGCCATTGAAGAGGCGCTCCGCCTTCGTGAACGGCACGGCGGCAAAGTGACTACTGTTACCATGGGGCCGCCCCAGGCCGCTGAAGCGCTCAAGGAGACCGTGGCCATGGGCGTCGATGAGGCCGTGCTGCTGTCGGACAGGTCATTCGCCGGCGCCGATACCTGGGCGACGTCATATGCCTTGTCGCAGGGCATAAAAAAAATAGGCGCCTACGACCTGGTGATCGCCGGTAAGCAAGCCATCGACGGAGACACCGCACAGGTAGGTCCCGAGACCGCGGACATGCTCGGCATTCCCTTTGTCGCATATATCAGGAAAATCGAAAAAATAGAAAATAACAAGATGACGGTCGAGCGCATGATGGACGAAGGATTCGACATCGTGGAGACTTCCCTCCCGGCGCTGATCACGGTCGTAAAAGAAATCAACGAACCGCGTCTGCCTTCGCTCAAGGGCAAGATGAAAGCAAAGAGCCTTAAAGTCCCGGCCTGGAATGCCCAGGAGATCGGCGCGGATCCCGAGTTCTGCGGGCTCAAGGGCTCGCCCACCAAGGTCGTGAAGATTTTCCCGCCGACGCCGCGCGGTCAGCGCGAGGTGCTGTCGGGGACGATTGAAGAGCAGGTCGCAACCGTGGCAAAGAAGCTGAAAGAGCAGTCGCTGATTTAAACCGTGACGACGGGAAGGTAAGCAACTTTTCGCCGTTTTCCGAATAAGGAGTGGATCGTGAGCGTGAAAGTCCTGCCCGATAAATGTACGAGCTGTGAAACCTGCGTGACCAGCTGTCCGTTCGGCGCCATCGAGATGCGTGACGGCAAGGCATTCATAACCGAAAGCTGCACCGTGTGCGGGGCCTGCGTCGAGGCGTGTGAGTTCAACGCCATCGAGCGGACCGAAGAAGCCCGTTCGGCCGGAACCACGGACCTTTCCGCGTACAAAGGCGTTTGGGTCTTCGCGGAACAGCATAAGGGAGAAATATCGAGCGTAGCGCTTGAACTTCTCGGCGAAGGCAGAAAGCTCGCGGACAAAAGAAAAGCGAAGCTCTCCGCCGTGTTCATCGGTTCCGGAATAAAAGACAAGGTCCAGGACCTTATCGCCTACGGCGCCGACATCGTCTACGTCGCCGACGACCCCGCGCTCAAGGATTTCAATGACGATTCCTACAGCGCGGTGCTTACCACGCTGGCCAAGCTCCACAAACCCGAGATCATCCTCGCGGGCGCGACGTCCGTCGGCCGCTCATTCATTCCCAAAGTCGCCTCGACGCTCTATACCGGCCTCACGGCTGATTGCACCGCTCTCGATATTGATTCCGAAACCGGCCATCTGCATCAAACGCGTCCCGCTTTCGGCGGCAATATCATGGCGACTATTGTGACCCCGAATCACCGCCCCCAGATGGCCACCGTGCGTCATAAGGTCATGAAACAAGCCGCGCCTGACACTTCACGAAAAGGCGAGGTCATCGACGTCTCGTTCAACGCGCACGGCGCGTTGCGCACCGCGGTCATCAAGACGGTTGAGGAGTTGGCGGAGACCGTGAATATCTGCGAGGCCGACATCATCGTGTCCGGCGGACGCGGCC
>JBGPUS010000046.1:0-12366 GCA_041491325.1 Nitrospirota bacterium
CAATACGAACCCACGTTCATGACCGTGGCCAGGCCGAAGGCAACAATCATCCCGCCGTTGCCGCCCAGCGCGCGTCCGACCAGCATGAGAAGCAGGGTCATAAAAACCATCAAACCGACTGTTTTTACCGAATTCATGTGCTGTAACAACCTCCGATAGGGTAGTCTTGAAGCTGGCAACACTGTACCATAGCCGGATCGCCCCGTCAAGCCCGCGGGCGCGGAGTTAAACTGTTTTGGTATAGCTTTACCCGGCATTGACTCAACCGTTTTGATATAGTTTTTTGTTGACAAGGATAGTCCACTTTGTTATATTTGCACCTTCAAGGCGTCAGGGAATATCCTGCAACGCGGGTGTAGCTCAGTTGGTAGAGCACAACCTTGCCAAGGTTGGGGTCACGAGTTCGAGTCTCGCCACCCGCTCCAATTAAAAAATAGAAAACGAGGAGTTGACCGATAAGGGTTAACTCCTTTTCTATTGTTTGTTCTGGGTCAATTTGTACTATTCTTTTCTCTCGTGTCCGTAAGGCAGTATCCTGCAAAAAAAGTCCGACCTGTTTGCTCCTGTGTGCAAAAGTTTTTTTAGCAGACTGTGTGAAAATCGCATACATGCCGTCGTCGCTGCCATTTTTGACACAGACATTTTTCAACTTGACATTACGCCTGTTTTCTACTAATATTCAACACGCCCAAAGGTCAGTTCGCGTGTCAGGAGCTGACGGAAGCCAGGGGTAGCGGAAGTTAAAAGTTAAAAGTTTTGGCGCAGCCGATTCATAAACTTTTAATTTTTAACTTTTTTGTTTTTCAGGGCGGCGTAGCCAAGTGGCTAAGGCAGAGGTCTGCAAAACCTTCATTCATCGGTTCAAATCCGATCGCCGCCTCCAATTTTCCTCAAGAATGAGGAAATTCCAAACTACCATAACCAAATATATAATATAAATCCCCCCAACCAATTATCAAGCTCCGAACGTTTTGGAAATTTGAATTTGGCGCTTGGATATTATTTGTAATTTGTCATTTGATATTTCGAGCTTGTCTTTAATCCTATGCATCATGCCGATTTCGTCCACCTGCATCTTCACACCGAATACAGCATCCTAGACGGCGCCATCGGCCTCGATAAGCTCATCAAGCGGGCCATGGACCTCAAAATGCCGGCGGTGGCGGTTACTGACCACGGCAACCTTTTTTCCGCCCTCGATTTTTATCTCAAGGCGATGAAGGCCGGCATCAAACCCATCATCGGCTGCGAAATCTATGTTGCTCCCGGCTCACGCTTCGCCAAGACCGCTCCCACGGGAAAGAATGAAGAAGCTTCTTATCACCTTATCCTGCTCGTCAGGAACCTACCGGGCTATAAAAACCTCATAAAACTCGTTACCGCCGCGTACCTCGAAGGCTTTTACTACAAACCACGGATCGACAAGGAACTCCTTGCGAAACACAGCGAAGGGCTGATCGCCCTCTCCGCGTGCCTCGGAGGAGAAATTCCCTCGCTACTGCTCCAGAACCGGTATGAGGACGCTAAAAAAACCGCCCTCCAATACCGGGACATGCTCGGCGCGGAAAATTTTTACCTCGAACTCCAGGACAACGGCATTCCCGAGCAGGAAGTCGTGAACCGCGAACTCATCCGGCTGAGCAAGGACACGGGCATCCCCGTGGTCGCCACAAATGACTGCCATTACCTCGACAGGGAAGACCACAAGGCTCATGACGCGCTGCTCTGCATCCAGACCGGCAAGGCCGTGAAGGACGCCGTCCGGCTCAGGTTCTCTTCCGAAACGTTTTACCTGAAGACGCCCGAGGAGATGAAGAAGGCGTTTTCCTTCATCCCGGAAGCAGTGACGAACACGGTTAAGATCGCTGAACGGTGCAACCTGCAATTGGAACTCGGCAAGTACCATCTGCCCCACTTTCCCGTACCCGATGGCTATACCAAAGAGTCCTACATGGCGGAGCTTGCGCGGAAAGGGCTCGAAGAGCGGTTCACGGAAATAGAGCTGGTACGCGGCCCCGGTAGCGTAGATCGCGCCGCGTACCAGGCGCGTCTCGAATTCGAGATCGCGATGATCGACAAGATGGGCTTTGCCGGCTATCTCCTCATCGTTTCCGATTTCATCCGGTACGCCAAGGAGCGCGGCATCCCCGTGGGACCGGGCCGCGGCTCGGCAGCGGGAAGTCTCGCGGTCTATTCTCTCCGGATCACGGACCTCGATCCCCTGCCCTATAATCTTCTGTTCGAGCGGTTTCTGAACCCCGACCGCATCAGCATGCCGGACATCGACGTGGACTTTTGCCAGGACCGCCGAGACGAGGTGCTCAAGTACGTCACGGAAAAGTATGGCCAGGACCACGTGACCCAGATCATCACCTACGGCACTATGATGGCGAAGGGCGTGATCCGCGACGTCGGCCGAGTGCTCGATATTCCCTACGCCGAATGCGACAAGCTTGCCAAACTCGTTCCGAACAAGCTCAACATTACGCTGAAAGAGGCGATGGAGCTGGAGCCGAAAATCCGGGAGATCACGAAAGACCCGCGTATGGCCGAGCTCATGGACATCGCCCTGAACCTTGAAGGCCAGGTGCGCCACGCGTCCAAGCATGCCGCGGGCGTGGTCATCTCCGAAGAACCGCTCACGGAATACGTGCCGCTTTTTAAAACGCCGAAAGACGAAATCACAACCCAGTTCGACATGAACGGCGTGGAGAAGATCGGGCTCGTAAAATTCGACTTCCTGGGCCTCAGGAACCTTACGGTCATCCGCAAAGCCGAAGACACGATCAACCTGCGGCTGGCAAAAGCTCCGCTGGCCCGGGCAGAACCGTTCTCCGTCAGCCGCATTCCCCTGGACGATGCAAGAACCTTTGAACTGCTCGGCCGCGGCGAGACCGGCGGCGTTTTCCAGCTCGAATCGTCGGGCATGCGGGACATAATCATCAAGATGAAACCGCAGTGCTTTGAGGACCTCATCGCCCTCGTGGCCCTTTACCGTCCGGGCCCACTCGGCAGCGGCATGGTGGACGATTTCATCAAACGCAAAAAAGGCTCTACCAAGATCATTTATGAGCTCCCTCAGCTTGAGCCTATCCTGCAGGATACCTACGGAGTCATCGTTTACCAGGAACAGGTCATGCAGATAGCAAGCGCACTCGCCGGCTATTCCCTCGGCGAGGCCGATATTCTGCGGCGGGCCATGGGCAAGAAGAAACCCGAAGAAATGGCCAAACAGAAGCAGCGGTTCATGAGCGGCGCCGAGGAAAAAAAAGTCCCCAAAGCCAAGGCTGAAAAGATCTTCGACCTCATGGCCAAATTCGCGGAATACGGGTTCAATAAGTCCCACAGTGCGGCCTACGCCTTGATCTCGTACCAGACCGCCTTTCTCAAGACCCACTACCCGGTGGAATACATGGCCGCCCTGCTCACGAGCGAAGTCCAGGACACGGATAAAGTCGTGAAGTACATCTACGAGGCCCGCCAGATGAGCATTCTCATCCTGCCCCCGGATGTGAACGAAAGCCGCTGGGATTTCACGGTCGTCGAAGCGCATGACCGGGACAGCATCGAACCCGGCAGCGCCATCGGGACCATCCGGTTCGGCCTTGCCGCCGTGAAAAACGTGGGCAGCTCGGCCATTGAGGCCATGATCGAAGCACGGGAAACAAAGGGGCCTTTTACGTCCATGGCGGATTTCTGCAAGAAAGTGGACCAGCGAAGGGTCAACCGCCGCGTGATCGAGGGTTTGATCAAATGCGGCGCGCTGGACGGGACCGGCGCCCGGCGGGCCCAGATGATGGACGCCGTCGATATGATGATGGACCAGGCCACGAGGCATCAGGAACAGGAGGCCATTGGTCAGTTCAGCATTTTCGACTCAATGGACGACGCCTCGGAGCCCGCCCTGCCCGGCACTCCTGAGTGGAAGGAAAACACCCTCCTGGCGTATGAAAAAGAAAGCATGGGCTTCTACATTTCGGGTCATCCCCTTGCCGCATTCCAGGACGACATGAAGCGGTATGCCACATCGACCACGGAGACGCTTGAGCAGGTTTCGGACGGCAAGGACGTAACCATCTGCGGGATCATCGCGGGGCTCAAGCAAAAGGTTACGAAAAAAGGCGACAAAATGGCGATCCTGAACCTCGAAGACCTCTTGGGCGCCGTGGAAGTCATCGTGTTCCCCGAATTGTACAAGTCGGCCCATCACCTGCTCCTGACCGACACGCCGCTGATCATCGCGGGCCAACTCGATAAGAGCGAACAGGGCAACAAGATCAAGGCGGTTCGCATTCATCTTCTTACCGACGTGAAAAAGAAAGGCGCCGTGCGTTTGGACATAAAGTTGAATGCGACCGGCCTTACGCAGGACGACCTTCTGAAAGTTAAAGACATCCTTCTCCGTTATAAAGGCGAGATCCCAGTTTTTCTCCGCCTCCAAAACCCTTCCCGCAAAGATTCCCTCATTTCCGTGGGCCGCGAAATCCGCGTAAACCCGAGCGACAAGCTCATCGCCGAGATAGAATCCGTGCTCGGCGCGGGAGCCGTGTCTCTGGGGTAAGCCATTCATTCGAAATATTCAATCAGTCGTTCATCTTTTACAACATAAGTTGTATTGATAAATCGAAGAATTGTTGCTACAGTTTAATGTAGTTCCCCTACTCATTTGGTGGATTCTTACCGGATATACGTTCTCGATTTTAGATCTTAACCGTGTTCATCCGTGGTTCAACTGCCATTTTTTAATATAAAGGAGGCCCTGTATATGAAACTCGACGAACTGAAAGCCACTGCACGTGCTTTAGTTGCTAAAGGCAAAGGCATTCTTGCCGCGGATGAGAGTTTCCCCACGATTCAGAAACGCTTCACTGCCCTCGGCATAGAGTCGTCCGAGGAGAACCGTCGCGCGTATCGCTAGTTGCTCTTCACGACGCCGGGAACTGAAGAATTCATCAGCGGCGTTATCCTGTTCGATGAAACCATTCGCCAGAAGGCAAAAGACGGCACGCCGTTTGTTGACGTACTGAAACGCAAAGGCGTCATTCCGGGGATCAAGGTCGACAAGGGGACCATCACTATGCCGGGTTTCCCGAATGAAAAAGTAACAGCGGGCCTGGACGGCTTAAGCGAGCGTCTGAACGAGTATCGCGCCCTGGGCGCCCAATTCGCCAAGTGGCGCGCGGTCATCACGATCGGCAAGGATATTCCCACGAAAGCGTGCATCAACGCCAACGCAAAAGCACTTGCTCTCTATGCCGCCTTCTGCCAGGAAGCAGGCCTTGTCCCCATTGTCGAGCCCGAGGTGCTGATGGACGGCGACCATAGTATTGCGCGCTGCGAAGAAGTGACCGAAGCGACGCTCGTGAGCGTTTTTGCCGAGCTTCGAGAATACCGGGTCTCGCTCGAAGGCATGCTGCTTAAACCGAATATGGTCCTTGCGGGGAAGCAAGCATCAAAGCAGGCAAGCGTTGCCGAGGTCGCGGAAAGCACGCTCCGCACCCTCAGACGGGCGGTCCCTACCCTGGTTCCCGGCATCGTGTTCCTGTCCGGAGGACAAAGTGCTGAACTGGCCACGGAGCATCTGAACGCCATGAACGCCATGGGTACTCTTCCCTGGGAACTCAGTTTCTCGTATGGACGCGCGCTCCAGGACCATGCGCTCAAGGCCTGGAAAGGTTCGGCGGCCAACATGGCAGCGGCCCAAAAGCAGTTCCATCACCGGGCAAAGTGCAACTCCGCGGCGCGGTACGGCAAATACTCGGAGAAGGTTGAGAAGGCCGCATAAGCCAAGACGGACGAAGGAACAATGAAGGCCCGTCCTTGTTCATGATACAGAACGCATTACTTCATTAATTTCTTTCCATTTGCAATTCCACTAAAATCACCTCACCTAACCTCCCCTTGGCAAGGGGAGGAACTCATTGCTGCCCCTCCTTGCCAAGGAGGGGTTGGGGAGGTGGTTCGAACCTAATGCTCGTGAAGAACCGTCGCATCTTCAGCCTTGACAATGATAAAGAGTTACTACATACTTACACTGTTCCTGACACTCTAATCCTGATTTCTCCCGGAGACAATTCATGCATCCGCTGCTCGAAGGCTACCCTGTCGTCATAGAAATCCCCGTGGCCTGGGGAGAGATGGACGCTTTTCAACACGTCAATAATGTCGCATATTTCCGGTACTTCGAGGGCGTGCGCATCGCCTATTCGGAGCGGGCAGGTTTGCATGCATATAAAGACCAGACAGGCATCGGCCCGATTCTCGGCTCGACGAGCTGCCGGTACAAAATGCCGCTCACGTATCCTGATACTGTTTCGGTGGGAGCAAAAATCGTCTCGATGGAAGAAGACAGGTTTACCATGAAGTATGCGGTCGTGAGCCATCGTCATGGGAAGCTTGCGGCTGAAGGCGACGGGGTGATCGTGATGTATAACTACCGCGAAGGGAAAAAAACCGCAATGCCCGAAGAGATACGAAAACGGCTGCTTGCGCTTGAAGGGCGGCAGCTCTAAAATCCCTCCTAACCCCCCTTTTCTACAGGGAGGGACGCCCGTCGCAGTTACAACAACGCCCCGATTCCGAGAAAAACCTCTATTACATAGAAGAAAAGAATCGCCAGGCCGATGATGAAATGGGGCGTGCGAAGCGGTGAGTCCTGTCCCTTGATCCTCCGCGACATAAGGAACGTTGCGGCAATGAGCAGGACGATCAGGCAGCCGACGATGAAATGGGACGCGTATTCGAAAACGTTGCCGGTGTCCAGGAGAACAAGGGTGAACCCGATGGAAAAGCCAATCCCACCTAGGATGGTCAGGAGCGGCCCCATTTTCCGGTGGCGCTTAATCAACGCAAACGGCAGCGTTTCCTTGGCCATGCGGGCGCGTCTGATCGCGAGCCCTATCCAGCCGTGATAAAAGAACAGCAGCATCACGCTGGTGTTGACAAAGGCGTGCACCAACCGGAAATGGGCGAGAAGCTCCCTATCTATCAAGGGATACTGCATAATCGCCTTATGGCACTACCTCTATCGTCCCCTCCATGCCCCTCTCGCGGTGACTCTTGAACCAAAGGAGTTGCTTGTCGCAGTACATCGGATACCTGCCGATTTTTGTCGGCGTGAATTTTATGAGGTCAGGTTTTTTAGCGTCCATGTCCGTTTTGAAATCTATGCCTGCCTCGGGCGCCTTAACAGCGATGTTGTGAGGAACATATCCCGGCGCTTTCTTGACATTGAGCTCGACCGGAACGTTGACCTTCACTACAATGTAGTTCGGGTCGAAGTAATACTCGCCGCCGATGATCTCAACCTTCTGTACTCCGTCTGCTCCCACGGTCGCTACGATGCGTTTTTCCTTGCCGGAATCCTTTGCCACCGGTTTTGCTTCGGGTTGCGCCGTCGGCTGGGCTGCTTCCTGTTTTACTTCCGGTTTAGCTTCTGGAGCTGGCGCGCCGGGTTTCGTTTCCTGTTTCACTTCCTGACCCAAAGCCGCAAAGCTGCACACAAAAAGAATGACGAAAACCGCTGCCGCATATCTCGCGTATTTCATAGCGTTCCCTCCTTAAAATTGCAGATGTCTATTGAGCGGACGAATACCTCAAGTATACCACTGAATATTCCGAACTGCGGCGTCCTGACAGGGTTCGATCACGATCATGAAGAAAGTGTAGCATAAAAAATGTCCGGACAGCCTCCAAATCATTTTTTGACAAATTAAACTAAATGAGTAATAATGATTGCTGAAACGGCTCAAAAAAGGACGGCCTACTACCCTGCCTATGAACAATAAAAATATCCTGATCGTCGATGACGAGCCCGATTTGGTCGAGCTCCTTTCTTACAACCTCAAGAAGGAAGGCTTTGGCGTCCTTACCGCGCCGGACGGCGAAGACGCGCTCCATAAAATCAGAAAAACCGAGGTCGATCTCATACTGCTTGACCTTATGCTTCCCGGCATCCAGGGCCTTGAGCTCTGCCGGATCCTGAGGCAAAACCCGAAAACGGAGCGCATCCCTATCATCATGCTGACGGCCAAGGGAGAGGAAGGCGACAAAATCCGCGGTCTGGAAACGGGCGCGGACGACTACATGACCAAACCCTTCAGCCCCAAGGAACTCATCGCCCGCGTTAACGCCGTATTACGGCGGTCGGGAGAACGGACGTCCCGGGACAACGTCCTCCGTATCGGCGATCTGCTTATCGACCGTGAACGCTACAGCGTGCTGAAGAAGGACGTGCCGGTGCATCTCAGCGCAACCGAATTCAAGCTCCTGCTGTACCTGGTAGAGCGGCGAGGCAGGGTGTTCAGCCGCGACCAGCTTCTGGACGCCGTGTGGAAAGACGAGTCCTATGTCGAACCGAGGACCGTGGACGTGCATATCAGACGCTTGCGGACCCAGATAGAAGACGACCCCGCCGAACCGGTATATATCAAGACCAGAAGAGGCGTAGGGTACTATGTCGAATAAACCCTCGAAACACGGCCTCTTCCGACGCATTTTTATTCTGTACGCCGTTATCATGTTCCTTTCCGTATTGTCGGTAGAACTGTATATCACGAACACGGTCAGAGAAAACCATCTCGACGCTCTTAAAAAAAACCTGCTCATACAGGCCGCGCTCATCTCCAACGGCCTGCCCGCGGGCTTGCAGCCGCCGCTCGATGAAACGTGCAGGCATCTGAAAGCTGCCACGGGTTCGCGCGTTACCCTCATCGCCCTCGATGGAACCGTGCTCGGAGACTCGGACACCGCTTCAGACAGGATGGAAAACCACGGACACCGGCCGGAAATCCAGCAGGCGCAACTGAACGGGACCGGCACAGCGGTGCGTTTCAGCGATACCTTAAAATATGAGTTTCTGTACGTCGCGCGAACGCTCGAGAGAGGGGCCCGGCCCGGGGGCTACGTCCGGGTCAGCGTTCCCCTGAAGGAAGTCGCTCGTGCAGTCAACGCTCTCAGGATACAGATCCTTGCCGTCGTCCTTTCCGTCCTTTTGGCAACCGGCCTGCTCTCGCTGTGGCAGATCGACCGGATCCGGAAACTGACTGGACGGATTCGGGATTTCTCCAGCTCCCTGGCACGAGGAGAAGTAGGTAAAAAACTCTTCCTGGGCCGGGCCGGCGAATTCGACGAGATCGCCAAGAGCTTGAATACCATGTCCGGAGAATTGAAAAAAAGCATTGCCGAGACGGAAGAGGAAAAGAACCGCCTGGCCGTTATCCTGAGCAGCATTCCCGACGCCCTGCTTATCAGCGACGCGAACGGCATCGTCAGGATAACGAGCGCTGCCTCCCGGAAGTTCTTCGGTCACGTCCCCCTGGAAGGACGGCAGTTCATCGAAATCGTCAGAAACCGTGAATTCCTGCTGGTGCTCGATGAGGTCCGAAAAAACCACCTGCCCGGCGTGACCGAGTTCACGCTCAACCATCCCGAGGAACGGTTCTGCGTCGTGCGCATTTCCCCGCTCATGTACCGGGGCGAGGACGCGCTGTCGGGTTTTGTCGCCATATTCCACGACATAACGCAACTGAAAAAACTCGAACAGGTCCGAAAGGATTTCGTCGCCAATATTTCCCACGAACTCAAAACGCCCATTACCGCCATTCAGGGTTTTGCGGACACGCTTCTCGAAGGCGCCCTGGATGATCGGCAACATGCCCGAAAGTTTCTCGAGACGATCAGGGCGAACAGCCAACGGATCAACAGCCTGGTGGACGACCTTATGACTATCTCGAAGATCGAACTGGGCGTCGTGCGGGTCGAGAAAACGGCGATCGTGTTCGAGGATGTCGCAGATGCGGTTACTGCCATGCTGCGGAGCAAAGCGGAGCAGAAAAACCTAACGGTTACGACGTCTGTTCCGCCGGACCTCGGCGCGATCCCGGCCGACCGGGACCGTCTGATCCAGGTCCTGACGAACCTCGTGGACAATGCGATCAAGTTCACCGAATCCGGCGGTGTGACCTTGGGCGTCGGTGAAAAAAACAACCGGATGTTTCTCTTTGTACAGGATACAGGAATAGGTATACCGGAAAAACACATCCCGCGTCTCGGAGAGCGTTTCTACCGCGTCGATGCGGGCCGCTCGCGGAATATGGGAGGCACCGGTCTCGGTCTCGCCATCGTGAAGCACCTCGTCAAAGCGCATGGATGGGACATGCAGATCGAAAGCGTGCCGGGGAAAGGTACGACCGTGAAGATCTTTATTTCCTGATCAGTGGGAAAAGAAGCAGCGCTACGCCCGTTTGTAGTATTTCGGATACAATTTCTGAGCGCACTCCGGGCAGATTCCATGGGAAAATTCCGCTTCGGAGTGCTCCTTGACGTACTCTTCGACCTGTTCCCAGTACCCGTCGTCGTTGCGTATGCGTTTACAGGACGCGCATATCGGGAGCATGCCCTTGAGCAAGTTCATCTTTGCAAATGTTTCCCTCAGCTCGCGGATTAGTTCCTCTCGTTCCGTTTCCGTGCGTTTGCGTCCGGTAATGTCACGATAGGCGCTCAGAAACAGCTCGCCTTTTTCGCCCCGGATCAGTGTGGAAGATACGAGCAAGTTTTTTTCGGTCCCGTCTTTTGCCCGTATTCTTGTTTCCACTTCCCGGCATCCCGTTGTCCGTAGCACATCACGGACCCCGGCGTATGCTTTAACGCACTCGTCTACATCGGGGTACAGGAGCGTCAGGAAATCGCGGCTCGCATTCGCCTCCTCATTGGTATAGCCGGTGATCGCCTCCATCTGCCGATTGTAGATAAGAAACCGACCTTCCGGGTCGCTCACGGTTATGCCTTCTCCGACGGTGTCAATGACGGACTTAAACCCCTCCGCAACAAGGCGGCTCTCCTTTTCGGCCTTCTTACGCTCTTCAATCTCATGCAACAAAGCGTCGTTCATGTGCGTCAACTCAGCGGTCCGCAGCCGCACCTTCTTTTCAAGCTCGGCGTGGTATTTTCGAAAAGCTTCATTTGCCTTTTCCTGTGCCGTGAGGTTTCTCGCCAACAGCCGCCGGACGCCCTTTTGAGCCTTTTTAACTCTCTTGCAGCGCGCAGATCGGCCTGCGATGGATGGTGTAACGCTGATCATGTGTTGCCGTGCTCATAAAAAAAGCTGTCAAAGTTTTCATCCTTCGGCAGCTCGGCAGTCTTGGAAAGACCCGCGGCTTTCCGCCCTCTCCTCGCGGAGAGTTTGGCTTTATCGGGATACTATCTGTCTTGATTTAAAGCTAACAGCAAACAGGCGGGATGTCAAGGCGCACTCATTTCGGAAACAGCGGTTCCGGATACTTTATCCTGATATGCTTACGCCGATCACGCGGCCGATGAGAAAGACCGACGCGGCGGCGAGTAGCCCGAATAACACCTGACGCAGGCCGGAATAGACAACGGACCTTCCGGTAAAAAGCGTGATTGCCGCACCCACGGCAAAAAGTCCCGCGCAGCTTACGGCCGCGCTTACCATCACGGCAATGGTCCCTGTCAAGAAGAGAAAAGGAACAACCGGCAAAACAGCCCCTGCGCCGAAAAGCAGAAAAGACGTCAGCGCCGCCTCCATGGCCGAGCCTCCCAGTTCCTGCGGGTCGATGCCCAGTTCATCGCGGGCCAGAGAATCAATGGCCGTGTCCGGGTTTTCCATGAGCCGCGTCGCGATCCCGCGCGCCATGGTCTCGTCCATTCCCCGGGACTGATAAATTAAAATCAGCTCCTCAATTTCTTCCGCGGGCGCCGTGGCGATCTCTTCTTTTTCAGTCGCAATCTGTTTTTCGTACAGTTCCCGGGAACTGCGGACCGAGATCCATTCTCCCAGGGCCATGGATATGGCGCCGGCAAGCAGACCTGCAAAGCCGGTGAGCAGAATATTCTTGTTGGACAGTTCAGCCCCTGCCACCCCCATGACGAGGTTGAAGTTTGAAAGCAGACCGTCGCTTGCGCCGAGCACGGCGGCGCGCAGGGCGTTCCCGCCCGCGGAACGGTGACGGCCTTCCAGTTTGGCCAGAGCGCTGCCCTCCATCCCCTTGCCGCTCGTCTTTTCTATCTGCTGAAGCAGACGGGCATGCGACTGCTCCTCAGGGACCATGTCTTTCGCTTCGGGTTGTTTATCGTATTCTTGAGAGCCCTTTACTTCAAGTCTCGCGAGCGTAGGAACCACAACGTCGACGCCGAAGCGCCGAACAAGCCATATCATCACCCGGTCTTGCCACGAAGGACGGTAGGGCGGGATGTCGGCGCCCGCGTCCTGCATTCTTTTTACCCAGGCGTCCGCGTGTTTGTCTTCGGTTTCCGCCAGCCTTGAGTACACTCCCGCTATTTGCGGGTTTTTTTCATGTTCGGCCATGACCCGGTAGAGGGCCGCGCTCCCACGCTCATCCCGCA
>JBGPUS010000047.1:0-12165 GCA_041491325.1 Nitrospirota bacterium
CCGTCGCGTTCGAAGACGTCAATCCTCAGGCCCCTGTCCACATACTCATTGTCCCGAAAAAGCATATTACAGACATTCACGGTATCGCAGCCTCTGACAGGGAACTTATCGGACATCTTTTCTTCGTTGCGAAAACCATTGCTTCACAGAAAAACCTCGACAAGGCCGGATACCGCATGGTCATCAATAACGGACGCGATGCCGGACAGACGGTTTTCCATGTCCACCTTCACCTTTTATCGGGCCGGAGATTTTCCTGGCCGCCGGGATAAATGATCAACAGGTCACGGTGAATTGCTTTATCATATCCTGTGTATTCTTCGTTGCCGGCCCTTATCAACGCTATCGTACTCTTTTACACACCAAAACATCAGCTGTCTATCAGTTCGGCATTTCCTTTTTTCTCAATAGCTTTTTTGGGTTACCAACATATTCACACGCTCTACTACTACTACTATTTATTAATATATACTCATAGTAAATAAATAAAGCAAACTGATAATCTGGATAAGTACTTTTTTCGCTCCATACAGAGCGGTCTTGCATACCCTGCCCGTTCATGGTATACATTGTGTCATGAAAAATATCGCCAATTTTTTATTTGAAGCCGGTATGCTCAAACGCACGCCGCGGAGCGGGTTTCAGTTCCTGGGCTCCGGCGCAGAGTCTGTGGCGGAGCATATTTTTCGTACGTGCTACATCGGGTACGCACTGGGAAAGCTTGCAAAAAGCGTAGATGTTGACCGGCTGATAAAAATGTGTCTGTTCCACGATTTACCGGAAGCGAGAACCGGTGATCTGAATTATGTGAACAAAAAGTATGTGGAAGCGGACGAACAAAAAGCGGTTGACGATCTTGCCGCGACCGTGTTTTTCGGGGGAGATATCCGCGAGTTGATCGTTGAATTCATGGAGGGAAAAACCGAGGAAGCGCGGCTGGCCCATGACGCAGACCAGCTTGAGATGATACTTGCGCTCAAAGAGTACAAGGATCTCGGCAACAAGTACGCAGAAGAGTGGCTGGAGTTCTCTCTCAAGCGACTTCGGACAGGGGCGGCGCGTGAACTTGCTCAGGTTATTCTGGATACCGACTCTTCACACTGGTGGTTCAGCGATAAAGGAGATTGGTGGGTAAACGGCGGTAAGCGTTGAACCTGCACCGTGGCTCGCGTTAGCCAGGGTCTGCAAGCCGAAGAAAAGAGGTCCGAGCCGCTCGAAACGTGGAAAGTCTAAGAGCCAGCCATTTTAGAATACTTTCGCGGTTTGACAGGGTTTTTTGCTTGACATATTCGAGTTTTCGCTTATAATACCGGCCTGTTCAATTTTTAGTATAAGGAGTGAGTACCATGTCGGAAACAACAGCACAAAAAAGCAACCTCAAACAAAAAAGGGCGCAGGGCTTTCGAAAAAGGATGAGCTCCGCCGGCGGCAGAAAGGTGATCAATCGTCGCAGAGCCAAGGGCAGAAAGCGTCTTGCGGTTTAGCCGTTCTTTGCTTCAGCATGTGATCCATGGCGTACACATACCGAAAAAGCGAGCGGTTGCGGAAAAACAGGGAATTTACATCGACGATGAAGGGAAAAAGACTGTCGGTTGACGGTCTTTCTCTTTTTTACGCACGGAATGCCGCGGGAAATTTCCGGGTCGGCATTGCCGTGGGCAAGAAACTGGCAAATGCGGTCAAGCGTAACAGGCTGAGACGGCAGATTCGCGATTGCGCGATGAAGCTTTTGGACGGTCAATACCAGGGATATGATCTCGTGTTCGTGGCTCGTCAAGGGTTATACGGCGCGGATTATAAAACAATATGGCAGACCATCGAATCGGTCCTCCACAGGACCGCAATACGCACCCACAAGGCGGAAGGCGGAACGTCGTGAGATCGGCCGTACTGTTAATCTTGCGATGGTATAAGCGATATGTTTCGCCGTTCTTGCCGCCTGCCTGCAGGTTCACCCCGACCTGTTCTGAATACGCAATCGAAGCCTTCCAAAAAAAGAATATTCTTCATGCGATCTGGATTACGATTGTTCGAGTCGCAAAGTGCAATCCCTTTCATCCCGGCGGATACGATCCCGTACGCTGATACTTTCCGGAGGATTCATGGAAACGCGAAATTTTATTTTAGCTCTTTCACTGTCACTTCTGGTGTTTATAGTTTACCTCGGTTTTTTTGCGCCGAAGCAGCCGGAGACACCGGTTGTGCCCGAAGCAGCAAAACAGGAGCAAACCCAGGAAAAACCGCTGCCTTTGCAGAAGGACAAGACCGGGCTTGTTGCTACGCAGATAAAACAGGCATCGAAGGGCAAGGAGATCTTTGTTGAGACTTCCCTGGTAAAAGCAGTTGTGAATACCGCAGGCGGGGTTATTACGCACTGGGAGCTGAAACAGTACCGGGAGGCGGACAAGTCCCAGGTGGGGCTGACTGCCTTGTACCATCGGATCATGGGCAAAGAGAAGAAAGAAGAAAAGCCAAAAAAAGAGTTGGGCAATGTGCAGCTTCTTCCTGCATATGAAGAGTTGGACCGCAAGAACACGGAGTTTCCCCTGGCCGTTGTACCGGTAGACAAAGATTTGTATAATCTTTCAGGGGTCGAATTTGTTTCAAACAAGAACGAAATCCGTCTTGACAATGAAAAGGCCCAACAGTCGGAAACGCTCGTTCTTACATACCGAGGACCGGCGGGCATCTTGATAGAAAAGAGCCTCACCTTTTACAGCAATGACTATAAGGTTGATATAAGCATCAAGACCAGCGGTCTGGACGGGTATTCACTGCAACTCGGGACGGATTTCGGGTTTGCTGATAAGGTGAGCTCAGACGCGAGCGGTCGCGTGGGTTTCGCAGCGCGGACGGACGGAAAACTGGCATCGGAAAAGCTCGAAGACATCAAAGGAGAGCTTCAGCAGAGCGGCAATATCGATTGGTTCGGGCAGCAGGACAAATATTTTACCGCAGCTCTTCTCTACGGCGATCACGGCATTGTTTCGAGCAAGCGAACAGCGGCCCCCGCCGGGGTGGGCGATCTCCTCGCCTCCGAGCTCTTGATCAAGGAGAAACCCGAAGCGCGCTTATTCACGCTTTACGCGGGTCCCAAGAGCTTTACGATGCTTGAGGCGCACGGTCACGGGTTGGAGCAGATGGTAGACTACGGCTGGTTCGGGATTCTCGCAAAGCCCATGTTCTGGCTTTTGAGACAGTTTTACGCAATCATGAAAAATTACGGCATCGCGATCATTCTGCTCACGATCGTGGTGCGCGCCCTGCTCTTCTACCCATCCTTGAAAAGCTCCATGGCCATGGAGGAGATGAAGAAAATCCAGCCGTTGGTCACCGCGCTTCGGGAGAAATATAAGAAAGATCCCGCGAAAATGAACCAGGAAACCATGAAGCTGTACAAAGAACACAAAGTCAACCCGCTTGGCGGGTGTCTCCCCATGGTTCTGCAGCTTCCGTTCTTTGTCGCGCTCTATAATGTTCTGTCGGTGTCCATTGAGCTTCGCCAGGCGTCATTCATCCCGTTCTGGATCAAAGATCTGTCGGTCTATGACCCATACTACATTCTGCCGGTGCTGATGGGGTTAAGCATGGTCCTCACCATGAAGATGACATCCACCACGGCGGATCCTCAACAGGCGAAAATCATGATGTATATGAATGTCGCATTTATTTTCATGTTCGCCTGGCTTCCTGCGGGCCTCCTGCTTTATATCACCCTCAGCAACGTTCTTTCTATCGCACAGCAGTTGTACGTTCGCCGCCTCATCGGCCCGTCCCTGCCCGCATAGTGAACATCTGAATAATCTTTCGCCGTTCGGGTCTGATCCCTGAACGGCGATTTTACTTCGCGCTTATCCCTTTTTTGAAACCCATTCGCATTTGAGAAAAACCCTTTTTAACGGCGCTCTTCCGTGCTTACGACAAGCGCGGGCTCCATCCCCAGAAACACTTCGACCACTTTCGGGTCGAGCTGGGCGCCGGCCAGGGAGCGGATGTGTTCGCGCACCCGCTCTTCGGACCAGGCCGCATGGTAGCGCCGGGTCGAATAGAGCGCGTCCCAGGTGTCCGCCAGCGCGAAAATGCGAGCGGCAATCGGTATTTGTTCACCCTTGAGTTTCCGCGGGTATCCGGCGCCGTCCCACCGCTCATGATGGCAGTAAGGGATGTCCAGGGCCGGACGTAAGTAGGAGATAGGCGACAAAAGCTCAAAGGCGTATACCGGGTGGCGGCGCATGATTTCCCATTCTTCGCTGGTGAGCGGGCCGCTCTTAAGCAGGATGCTGTCGGGAATGCTCATTTTCCCGATATCATGGAGCAACCCTCCCCTACGGACATGCACGAGTTCGGCGTCTCTTATTCCCATGGCGAGGGCGATGCGCAGCGTTAGCTCGGTGGCCCGTTTTGTGTGGCCTTCCGTTTCCTTATCGCGAAGCTCGAGTGCTCGTGCCCATCCTTCGATCGTGGTGTCATACGCAAGAATCAATTCGGCATTGGACCGTTGCAGATCTCTGAACAACGCGGCATTATCGATGGCAATGGCGGCCTGCGCGGCGAGGGCCGCGAGGAAACCCAGCCACTCATCATCAAAGGTAAGCGGTGAACGGTGAAATATTTCCAGGACGCCCTTGACCTGGCCCTTCGCGACGAGCGGTAAAACGTAGTAGGCGACGAAGCCTTCGTCCTTGAGGAAATAGGAATGGACGTAACCGCTTTTCGGGTCGAGAAGGTTCGGAATGCGGATGCTTCGCTGCTCCAGGGCGGCGCGGCCGGCGATGCCCTGGCCCAGTCTCAGTTGAGTGTGGAGGATCCGCGTGTCGCGAAAACCCTGCATGGCCGCATATTCGAGCATCTGTGTGTGGGGATTGAGCAGGAGCATCCCGGCAGCGTCGACATGGAGTTGTGAAATGACAAGATCGAGGAACTCCTCCAGGGTCACGCGGAGATCCAGACTTGAGCTGATGATCATATCGATCGCATGCAACGTCGTCAGGTGTTCGAGGCGATAGCGGGCCTGTTCCTCCGCTTTTTTTCGGTTGGTAATGTCTTCGCCGGAACCGAGAGCGGCCGTTGCCTCACCCTGGTCGTTTTTGAGTATGATGTTATGCCAGGCGATCATCCGCTCGTTGCCGTTTTTGTCTATGACGGGGTTTTCAAAGTATTCAGATGCATCACGCACGCCGGAAAAGAGGTTCGCGTACGCGCTTGATGCTTCATCGCGCATCCGGGCGGGGACGAAACGGTCAAACCAGTTTATTCCTATAATTTCCTCTTCCGCATATCCTAAAAGCTCGCTCCCTTTTTTGTTGATAAGGGTTACGATTCCGCTGCGATCGGTGACGACGAGGATCACGCCGGCAACATCAAGATACAGCTCCGCGCGTTCCTTCTCTTTTTGCCGGGCGTCGACGGCCTCTTTGCGTTTCGTAATGTCCCGGAAGATGGCCTGGAGAAGTTTTTTTCCGCCGACCGTGACGAGGCTGGCGCTGATCTCCACCGCAATGCTGCGGCCCTCTTGATGATAAATGCACAGTTCGTTCGCAAGCGATTTTTCTTTTTCAATAACTTCCTGAACGATATTTCTGCATGCCTCTTCGTGTTGCTTCGGGTGGAGCTCGGTCAGATGCCTGCCGATAAGCTTCGACGAGGCCAGACCCGTAAGCTCCTCGATCTTCCGATTGACTTCGAGAATGACACCGGTCTCGGCGTCGGCGATGACGATGCCGTCGTTCGCGCCCAGCATGAGTTGAAGATATTTTTCTTCGGACCTGCGGAGCGCGGCTTCCGTGAGTTCGTGGGTTTTAAATTCGCGCTTCGTGAGGACGGAAAGAAACAGCGCGCCGACGGCTATAAAAAGCCATTGTTCCAAGGCCTTTAGTACTCTTAACGTAGACGTATTCGAAACAAGAAGACTGAAGAGTGGGTCCGCCGCAGCGAGCCAGAGGCCGCAGAGAGCGACATAGAAAAGTATTATTCTGAACAAAGGGTTAGCAAGGAATCGTTTCATGGTTGCCGGGCCGCCCTTACGCAAAAAGGGCGGCATCTTTGTTATTGCACGTTTCTTACTCTTTTATTGTAACACTTTATGCGGGGAAAAAGAGCGCCGGGCCTCCGGATTTCTCAGTCTATTGCCGGGGAACGGTGTTGATAACGAATTGGGGCGGATCCATGATTGTTTTTTTTACCGCGCACTGGTCCGCGACCTTCACCAGCGCTTTGTGGTACTTCGCCGGAAAGTCATGCGGCACGTTGATGTCTACGATTATCTTGCTCAGCTTGGATTTGCCGTCGTCGGATGTTGCATATTCGAGCCGTTCTTGGAGCGTGATCTGGTCGGTGGGAATCCCTCTCTCCTGGCAAAAACTCAGGACGTATATGCCGGCGCAGGTCCCGATGGAGGCGAGAAAATGGGCAAAGGGCGTAGGTGCTGTTCCCTCTCCACCCTGTAGTTTCGGCTGGTCCGTTGTGATGATCATCCCATTTATTTCGGCGTTTACTTTTTTCCCGCCAGGAAAGGAGACGGTTATTTCCATAACTATCCTCCGGCACACGGATACGTTTTAGTGCGGTTTTTTCACTCTGAGATGCCCTCGGCGCGGCCCGTCGCCGTCATTGCATCATACAATGCCGACGAGTTCAAAATCAAAGGTCAGGTTTTTGCCCGCCAAGGGGTGGTTGGAATCGACGGTCAGGGTCGAGGCGGTCACGTTGGTTACCGTGACCAAAGCAATCCGGTCGTCTTCCTGGGTAATCTCGAGTCGTTGACCGATTGCCGGCTCCACCTGTAACGGAAAGCGATCGCGGTTGACGGTTACGACGGAATCATCACGACGCGGACCGTATGCGAGTTCCTGGGGAATGATCGTTGTTTTGCTTTCTCCCGGATTCATTCCGAGAATAGCCTGTTCGAATCCTGCAATTACCTGACCCTTGCCTATGGTAAATTGCACCGGGCGGCGGTCCCGCGATGAATCGAACACGGTGCCGTCATCCAGTTTGCCGGTATAATGTACTTGAACCGTATCGCCTTGTTTTGCTTGTGCCATAATTTGCTCCTCTAGTTCGGGAATTATCTGCATGCAGCTTATCTGCCGTTACCGTATTTTGTTTGTAGCAGCATATCATGCAATTTATGGGCAGTTTACATCTTATTTGAGAACACTGCAACAGCAAAAATGGTACGGGATAAACCGGAGTTGAGACGTTTTTGACAAGCCGTTTTTGACGTCTTGACAAGAGGAGCGCCTTGCTTTATTCTTGAGACATTCGGTCGCATTTGTCTACCTGTGCACGTTTTTTTATGGAGGAGCGCATGTCGAACCCCATTGTTATTGAGTATGGCTTCAAATTTAAATACGGCGGCACCAAAACCTTTACCATAAATCTTGATCGCGAAACCCTTGCCATCCACGTGGACCGCAAGCCGAACCCGCCGGTCTGGGCGCTTCTCAACCATAAGAAGTGCGAGAATTGCCCGCTCGACGAGAGAAACCACCCCTATTGCCCGGTTGCCCTGAATTTTGTGGAGATCGCGGAACAGTTTCGGGACATGGTATCGCACGAAGGAGTTTTTGTTACCGTGACGACTGAGGACCGGAGCTATGCCAAAGACACGACCATTCAGCAGGGCTTAAGCCCGCTCATCGGCATTATCATGACGACGAGCGGATGCCCGATCCTGGAGCACCTTAAACCGATGGTTCGCTTCCATCTGCCGTTTGCGTCTCTTGATGAAACCGTGTTCAGAATGGTATCGATGTATCTCCTGGTGCAATATTACCGGAAACAGGACGGACAAAAAGTGGACGGCGGGCTGGATGGTCTTACGAAGGTATACGCGGAAGTAGGAATCGTGAACCGGGATTTTGCGAACCGGTTGCGGGACGCCGCAAAAAAGGACGCAAATATCAATGCCCTCGTGAACCTCGATTGTTTTGCAACCATGGTGCCGCTTGTTGCGGATGATACGCTGAAAGCGATTAAGCCGTACTTCTCTGCATATTTCAGCGGGCTATTGGACAAAACGTAGAACGTTGATCGTCGGCATGAAGTCAGACCGCAAGCGCGCTGCTCTTAAGCGGTTTTATAATCAATGACGACGCGGGTCTCTCTGATTTTGCCGATAAAGTCGGCGACCTTGAGATGCTCGGGATGCTTTGCATACAGGTTCAAGTCCTGTTCGCTTGCAAATTCCGAATAGAGGGCAACATCACAGGACGCGTCGGACGGAATTATATTGATGCCGACCTCGATATGTTTAATCTGGGGGATTTTCGTTTTCAGTGCTTCTATCGCTAGTTTGATCTTTTTTGCATTCTCCTCCTTGCTTGCCCCCTCGGCGGAATCTTTCAACTTCCACATGACGATATGTTTGATCATAGCATTCCTTTCATATACAATGTTTTTCCCGTTGCTCTCTTTTACGATAGTGCGTATTATAGCAGCACAGCGCGGCAATGAAAAGAGTTTATTTCGGTTTCCGACGAGGCACATGCAGAGCGAATATAAATCTCCTCGCGAAAAAATGTTTGTTCCACTCGTGATTTGTTTCTGTCTCATGCTGGTGTGCTCCTGCGCCGCGAAAAAACCGAGCGGCTCGCATCCGGCCGATTCGCGAGAGCGGACAAAAGGTTCTCAGAAACCGTATACCGTAAACGGCCAGCGTTATGAACCGCTCAAGAGCCACGAACGGTTTGTCCAGGAGGGGATCGCGAGCTGGTACGGCAAGGATTTTCATGGGAAGAAAACAAGCAACGGCGAGAAGTATGACATGCATGCCATGACCGCGGCGCATAAGACGTTGCCGCTTGGTGTTTTCGTAAAGGTGCGGAGCGCGAAGAACGGACGCGAGGCTGTTGTTCGTATCAATGACCGCGGACCGTTCGTCAAAGGCCGAATCATCGACTTGTCCTATGCCGCGGCAAAGAGCCTCGGCGTTGATGTTGCCGGAACGGCGCGAGTCCGTATCGAGGCGCTGGGGTATCGCGGGGACGGAGCAAACAAGTATAAAGCGCCGGCTACGTATGATAGCGGCAACTACACCGTTCAAGTGGGCTCGTTTAAGGAGCGTGCAAATGCCGAGCGCCTGGCCGGAGAAATGAAAAAACGTTCCCCGTTTTCCGATGTTCGCCGGACGGATGTGAACGGCGAAGTCTTCTACCGTGTGTATGCTGGAAAGTACGGGTCACTCGAAGCGGCCGGGAGCGCGGAAAAGAATTTTGCGGACCTCGGGTATCCGGGCAGCTTTGTCGTGGCGCTGGATTAAAGCGAGTACGACGCAATCGCCATGTCGCAGGGCCCTCTTTGCCGAAAGCTTTAAGCCCGCCGACGAACGAATCTCACCGGGAAGGCTGTGGTAACGTGGCCACGCTTACGGGGGAAGTTACTTTTTGTTGATCAGTTTGATGGCTTTTGAATCATCCGAGGTTGCAAATACGCAGGTAGCGGACCTGCCGGAAACCGTGGTGCCGTACATATAAAAGATATTAATCTCCGCGTCCGCGAGTTTCAGAGCGGTCTTTTGCAGTTCCCCGGGTTTATTCGGCATTTCCACGAAAAAGACGTCTTCTTCCTTAATTTCAGCCACGTGTCCGGCCAAGGCTTTTTTCGCCCGGGCGTTACTGTCCACGGTCAGCATAAAATTCGCCTCGCCCTGCATACCATAGGCGCATATATTAGTGATATTCACTTTCGCGTCCGCAAGCGCCATGGTCACATCGGAAAGCAGCCCTGCCCTGTCCGCCATCATGAAACTTAGTTGCTTTACTTTTTTCGCTTTTGCCATGGTGTTTCCCTCCTCTTGGTTTTCGCAACCGCAACCTTTTGTGTAAGCTCTGTTGCATGCGTTTATGAAGATAGCCTAGCAAAGGGAAAACAAAGTTTCAAGTCGGGTTTGCGTTTTTATGAGTAATGACGAGGGGAGGGAACAGGCCCGGATGAGCAGGCCTCACCCGGCACGGTCGAGCTCAATCGAGAGGCATGGGATTGCAAAGGTTTTTGTTCGAATCCGCCACTCTGCCGCAGTTGAAGCAGATGAATTTCGGATTTTTTGTGAGTTGTTTGATTTCGTCGAATAACTCTTTACTGGCCAGCATACAGAGATGGCACGGGTGGTCTCCCGAACAGATATTTTTCTTCATGGGCTCCTCTTTTCTTTCCAAAATAGATTGTTACGTTTTATCACACCACTCTCGGGCATTCTGGAACAT
Source organism: Nitrospirota bacterium (assembly GCA_041491325.1). GTDB lineage: Bacteria > Nitrospirota > UBA9217 > UBA9217 > UBA9217 > JBAZLV01. The sequence continues at coordinate 10,206 of JBGPUS010000047.1, forward strand.
TCTAAGCCAGGGAGAAGCGGCGAGAGAGTTCTTCAGTTCTTCGGGGAGCCACGCCCACTGCCAGGTAAGTACGGTGCGCTCCGGGTGCGGCATGAGAGCCAGGTGCCGGCCGTCGGGCGAGCATAATCCGGCAATGCCGGCGGGCGAGCCGTTGGGATTAAACGGGTACGTCTCGGTGATGTTTGACTCATCGTCAACATAGCGAACAGGAGCGAGGCCGTATTCCGTTTCTTCGTAGATCTTTTTGTCCGGGAAGTAGGCTTGCCCCTCCCCGTGGGCGACCCAGATGCCGAGCGTGGCGTTTTCCATGCCGCTCAGCATGATAGACGGACTGCGGAGTATTTTTACCGTGCCAAACCGCGACTCGAACCGTCCGGATTTATTATGGATAAAGCGCGGCTGGAATTCGTCCGCAATGCCGCGCCAGGGCACCCAGCCCAGCAGGGCCGCAAGCTGACACCCATTGCACACGCCGAGGCTGAAAGTATCAGGACGCTGATAGAATGCATCAAACTGGTCCCGGACTTTTTTGTTGAACCGGATGGATGCCGCCCAGCCCTTTGCCGAATCCAGAACATCGGCATAACTGAAACCGCCGACGAATGCCACGCCGCGGAATTGATCGAGGAAAACACGTCCCTGGAGAAGGTCGGTCATGGTTACGTCCCAGGGCTCGAATCCCGCGAGGTAGAACGCGGAAGTCATCTCACGGTCGCCGTTGCTTCCCTCTTCGCGGATGACGGCAACCTTGGGTTTATCCGTGCGGCTGAGGAGAGACGCTGCCGTCGCTTTGGGGGTGAACGGGATGACGAAAGATGGTCCTTTGCGGTCGTAAATATTTTTCCGTTCCTCCCGGATATTTTCCGGGTTTCTCTGCATCAGGTCGAGCTGGTGGCTCGTTTCTTCCCAGATGTCCCGGAGAACAAGCATGTCTTCGTCCAGAACGGTTGGGGGTTTAGGGTTACCCCGATTGAGATGTTCGTGGGCGGGCGCCGTTCGGAAGATGATCCGCTTATTCGATGTCGTTTTTCCGATGACCCGGTATAGCACGTCGGCCTTGTCGAGAACGGAAAAGATCGTTGCTTCTTCGGCCGGGAGGTATTCGATTACGAGCCCGAGCTCTTCAGAGAAGAGTGCGGAAATGGCGTTATCCTTCTGTTGGCCGAGCTCGACATCAAGGCCGCAGTTCCCGGCAAAGGCCATCTCCAGGAGCGTGGTTGCGAGCCCGCCGTCGGAGCGGTCGTGCCCCGCGAGAACCAGTCTGGCCGAGACGAGCTTCTGGACAGCGTCGAATGTTCTTTTCATCCTATCAGGATCGTCCAGGTCCGGAGATTCGTTCCCTACCTGGCCGAAGACCTGGGCGAGCGCTGAGCCGCCCAGCCGGTTTTTGCCGAGGCCCAGGTCGATGAAAAGAATGTTACTTTTCCCCGGTGCTTTAAAGTCAGGGGTAACCGTCTTGGTTATATCCGGGCAGGTGACGTACGCGGAAATCACGAGCGTGCCCGGAGACTTTACGGTTTCGCTTGTGCCGTCGGGGTTCGTGACTTTTGCGGCCATGGACAGGCTGTCCTTGCCGCCGTCCACCGCCATGCCGAATTTTATCATGACGTCGCGCATGGCGACGGCCGCGTCATACAATCTCGCGCCTTCACCGGGAAGCTTCGGCGCCCACATCCAGTTCGCGGAACAGCGAATATCGCCGAGGCCGCTCACCTCCGCCCAGACAATATTGGTCAACGCCTCCCCGACGCTCATGCGTGCCATGGCCGCGGGATCGATGAGCTCTTTGACCGGCTGCTCGCCGATGGAGATGGCGGCGCCGGTAAGTCCGAAATGGGACTGCGCCAGCACGGCAACATCCGAGACCGGGAGCTGGAGCGGACCAACGCATTGCTGGCGCGCTATCAGCCCGGTGACCGAGCGGTCAACCTTGTTCGTCAGAAACCGTTTGGAACCGACG
>JBGPUS010000048.1:0-11848 GCA_041491325.1 Nitrospirota bacterium
GCAAGAATACAATAACGATGGGGAAATGGCAAGGGGATTCAATGGGAGAAAAAGCCTCTGTGGCACATGCCTTTTAATATTTTCCTTCCCCCACCCGGTTCCAGCTCGCTGAAACGACTTTCCATTCGTTTTCTTCTTTTCGGAGCGACACGTCAAAAGCGTATACGCCGAGCGCTTCCGGCACAATGTCGGCAGCGGACCCGATTTGGCCGCCCGTCAGCACTGCCTGGAATTCCGCTTTGCCGACGGCGCCTTCGACGGAGACGACAATATCGGGGATATACACATGCACCTTCTGGTGCCTGAAAAAATAACCCAGAAGCAGGCCTTTGATCGTGTCGTAGTCGTATCCTTGCGAATCCCGGTAGGCTTTGGAGAGGCTGGTAATGATCTTCTTTACATCCTTCTCCTCCGCGGCCTTCTGAACGCCCGTAATAACTTTCTTGACCTTGTCCTGGTCGGTTTCCTTGTGGCAACCGGGGACAACGAAGAGCAGGCAAGCTGCTGCGGCAATAACCATTAGTTTTTTTATGGTCACTATGCTCATCACGGGCTCCGGGCTTTGTATCATCGCTTCGTCAATCGTTCTCTTGTCCAACTCGGGCTGATGCGTTTCTTTGCCTGTTCCCAATCCGACGCAATGAGCTCATTGGCTGCATAGGCAGCCGCCCGCTCCTTGAGAATGGCGCCATGCCATGCCGGTGATTCAAGTTTTTTCTCGTCCCTCGCCAAGTCCGCCCAGAGGGTCTCCATCAAGTCCAGCTTTTGAGAGAATGATAGTTGTGCCAATGGAAGAGCAACTTTTTTCATACGGTTTTCTTTTCCGGAATACCGATCTTCAAAGCTTGCGTAATTATACCCTTTTTGCGTCCCGAATCAATCTCTTGCTGTCTTCAGCAGAAAAACAGGGTCACTTCCCGTTTCACAGCGCCGACGCCATTTCAACGACCGTCAACTGAAAAATGTAAACTCGGTCTGCCGCCTTTTCAACCTTCGCGAGGTATTCCGTGAAGCGCTGGCGGGCCTCTTTAATTCCTGTCTTGATCATTACCGGGCTTCCTATCTCCGCTCCCTCATCTTCGTCAGCAGCCTCAAAATCTCCATGTAAAGCCAGATCAGCGTGACCATGAGGCCGAAAGCGCCGTACCACTCCATGAATTTCGGCGCGCCCTGTGCCGCGCCGCTCTCGATGAAATCGAAGTCGAGCACGAGGTTCAACGCCGCGATGATGACGACGAAGAGGCTGAAGCCGATCCCGATCAGCCCGCTCTCATGGATATACGGCATGCGGATGCCGAAGAAACCGAGCAGCATGGTCGCCAGGTACACGAGCGCGATCCCGCCGGTTGCCGCAACCACGCCGAGTTTGAAATTCTCGGTGGCCCTGATGAGCCTCGATTTGTAGGCGAACAGAAGCCCGAAGAGCGTGCCGAAGGTGAGCCCCACGGCCTGGATCACGATGCCTGGGTAGCGAGCTTCGAGGATCGACGATATCCCGCCGAGCACCAGCCCTTCCAGGAGAGCGTAGAGAGGGGCTGTCACTCCGGCCCATTGTTTCTTAAAAACCGTAATCATGGCGACAACGAAACCGCCGATCGCTCCGCCCAGGATCCACGCGCTCAGAGAACCTGTGGACGTATAATAGAGCCTCCAGGTCCACGTGGCGGTCGTCAGGACAAGCAGCAACAGCACAGCGGTCTTATTCACCGTGCCCTGGATCGTCATGGAATCGCCCATGGCAACGGAACGCCGGTAGCCCGTAAAGGTATTATCGTTCAGCGCGGGATTTGCCGTTCTCATCATATTTGCATTCCTCCTTATTCTCTTTCACTTCTTTTTTAAAAACACTACAAATGCCCCGCTCCCCCCCCGGTCACGTGGCGCGGGAGCGAACTCAACGACCATTCCCTTTCCTTTGCCGCTCAGCCAGGATGAGACCGCCCCTTGCAGCACCGGGCCTTCGGGAGAGTTTATGCCTTTTCCGGTAATGACGAGCACGGCCTGTTGCCCGCGACCGTAGGCAACGGCGATAAAGTGTTCGAGCCGGCTGAGAGCCTCATCTTTAAGAAACCCGTGCAGATCAAGCTCGGCGCTGATCCGGATCGTACCGCGCTTCAGTTGTTTTACGCGGCTGCTTGAGGACCGGCGCTCTGGATCGTGCAACTCGGCATCCGGCGGCCGTATGTCTTTGATCGTGGTCCCGATTTTCTGCATCGCCTGGAGAAAAAGCTGGTTGTCTTCGGGCGGCTCGTGGCTGGGCTTTGCTTGAGCGCCCTGCGGGACCGAATCCGAGATAGGAGCTTCATCCTCTTCGATTTTTCGCGCTCCCGATACCGCCCGGAAAAACAGCGCGCTTTCGTCTTCGGGCTTTTCTTCCTTTTTGCGCGGCAATGCAGCTTTCTTGTCCGGGGTTGCCGGGGGCGGCGTGAAGCCCTTGAGGGACTTGAACGGATTGTTCTTGAAGTCAGCGGGGAATTGTTCGTTCGGTTTCTTTTTTTTCATGGATGTAGTGATGGATCAATCCGATAGGTCGTCAAAAACAAATTCATGGTCGATGGTTCGAAGAAATTATGAACGGTCTCAAACATAGTATGTATAACCATATGTCATAAAATCCCTCCCTGCCTCCCTTTTCCAAAGGGAGGGACGCCCTCTTTGATAAAGAGGGGACGGATTTATAATTATAGTGGAGCTGTTTTGAGACAACTGACAAGAACCGGGTCCATCCGTGTGTCTCGCGCAGTGAGCTCCGTGGTTCCGGCAATGCTTTCCGCTAATGGTCCGGATACCGCTCGGTAATGCTGCGGATCGTATCGATGCTGGAAAAAAACGTTTCGACCATTTCCGGGTCAAAGTGCGTTCCGGTCGTGGCCCTAAGCTCGTCCAGGACCCGCGCTTCATCCCATCGCTCTTTGTAGACCCGCTTTGAGCTGAGCGCGTCGTACACGTCTGCCAGGGCAACGAGCCTGCCGAACACCGGGATTTCTTCTCCCTTTCTCGGCCGCGGCGACCCATCGCTGTTTTCGTACCCGGGCAGGACCTTGCCGTCAGAAGGATTGATGTGGCCGGGGTATCCGGTCCCGTCCCACTTTTCATGGTGGTTCAGGGCCACGACCGCCGCTGCTTCGTCAAACTCGGAATAACGGTCCGCAAAAAGCCTCGCGCCCATGATGGTGTGCTGCTTCATGACCTCGCGTTCCTCGTCGCTCAGCCGTCCGGGTTTTTTTAAAATGGCGTCCGGGATCGCGACCTTGCCCACGTCGTGGAGCATGGCCGCCATGCGGAGAACATCCCGGTTTTTTTCTATCACCTCGTGGGGAATGCCCCGCTTGCCTGCCCAGGCTTCGTAAATGGCGACGGCATAGGCGGCCACCCTGTTCACGTGGGCGCCCGTCTCCTTGGGGTCGCGGAGCTCCGCCATTTTGATTGTCCGGAGAATCATGGTGCGGGTCATTTGCGCCCGCTCGATCGCGACCGCGGTCATGTTGGCAAAGTGCAGGATCAACGGCTGGTCGCTTTTCCGAAAAGGCGCGGCCTTGCCGTGGGCGTCCTTCGCGTTGATCAATTGCAGCACGCCGATGGTGTCGCCCCGGTTGGTTTTTAACGCGAAGGTGAGCATGGACTTGGTCCGATAGCCCGTCAGATCGTCGTAGGATTTGTTGAAGGAGAACGGGAGGCTGGACCGAAGTTTGTAAACGTCAGGAATGTTCAGCGTGGCCCCGGTGTTCGCCACGTTGCCGGATATCGATTGATTGTTAATGGGAATCGAAAACGTGGAATAGATCAGCTTCTTGCCGGGCGGCAGCCGTTTCTGCAAAGTCTCGTTCTGGGAATAGCTGAACTTGAGCTTATCGCCTTCTTTTATGTAAATGGAGCCGGCATCGGCATTCACGAGCATTCTTGCTTCGTGCAGGATGCGTTCGAGGAGCACATCGACGTCTTTCACCTCGGTGATTTCTACCCCTAACCGCATGATTGTTGCCAGTTTCTGCTTTTCGCTCAGCATTGTTTATATTATCGGTTATGCTCATTTTTGTCAATCAACGAATGCCGATGCACGAGCCGACCCAAAGCCGTTTTTATTAATTGACTCATGGCCGATTTTTTGCTATAGTACTCTACTACCCGATCGAAAATCAAAGGGCTGCATCGCCTCTTCAGGCGGTACCAGCCCTTTTATACTGTACAAAGAGGGACCAGCATGGTAGCGGATACGAAACTATTGGCAATCAAAAAAAAGCTTCTCAAACAGCGGCAGGATCTTCTCGCCGAGGCGGGACAGACGTTGAACGACAAGCTCAGCTCCGAGAAAGAAAGCTTCCCCGATCCCACGGACCAGGCCGTTGCTGAGTTAGACAACAATTTCCTGCTCAGGCTGCGGGGCCGGGAACAGAAACTGCTTAAGAAGATCGACGAGGCCATCTCGCGCATCGACAGCGGCAGCTACGGAGTGTGCGAATCGTGCGGCGGCCCCATCAACGTCAAGCGGCTTGAGGCCCGTCCCGTGACCACGCTCTGCATTGAATGCAAGACCCGGCAGGAAGAGGAAGAGAAGTTGCAGGCGGGATAAGCGTCGCGTTCTCTCCTATCAGCCCCCCCGTGCTGTTCCTTGCGTTACCCGCCCTGTTTTCGCTCGTGACATCGTCTCTACGTCGGTTGAAAAGCCCGAGCCCCTCAGGAGCTTTCGACGAGCGCTTGAGTCGGCGTAGCCCATGGAGCGACTATTGCCTCAATCGGTAGCCGCGATCAGGCGGTAAATCGGTCCCGTGCGACATCTCGACAGCCAGTTTATCGCACTGTTCATTTTCGGGATTGCCGTTGTGGCCGCGGACCCACTGAAACTGCACGTCATGTTTTTCGCACACCTCCAGCAGCCGGGACCAGAGGTCGCTGTTTTCAGCCGGCTCGTTTCCGTTTCGCATCCAGTTATTGCGCTTCCACCGCTTGGCCCAGCCCTTCACCATGCCGTTCACTACGTACTGCGAGTCGCTGTACACCGTGACCGCGCCGTGCTCATCGAGCGCCTCGAGGCCGATGATACAACCCATCAATTCCATGCGATTATTGGTTGTCAGCGCAAAACCGCCCGACAATTCTTTTCTGTGGCCATTGATCAGCAAGACAACTCCATAGCCGCCCGGTCCCGGATTTTTGCGGCATCCTCCGTCGGTATAGATCGCGGTCCCGCTGCCCGGCACGGTTCCCCGGGATGACGGTTTTTCGACAATCGGCTTTACTCCGCGCGAAGCGGTCCCCTTGCTGCGCGCTGGTTTAGCCGAAGCGAACGGCATCCCTTGTTGAGCTGACCTCTCCGCTTTCCCGATCCAGGCCGCTGCTTCCTCACGAGATGCGAACCCTTTATACACGGCGCCGGAATATCCCCGGATCTGAATTTCCGCGCCCTGAGCTCCATACCATTCTTCGTAGAGACCCGGCTTATGGCCTTTTTTTACCGCATAGTGTTTTTGTTTACTCATATCTGATACCAACAGTTCTCGCCTTCACCCAGGCTGGAAAATAAATAGCCCTCGCAAAGGAGGGCTTTCTTCGTTTCTGGCTCCCGGAGCAGGACTCGAAACTTGGGACATGGCGCCCAGTCACGCCAAATTGCGGGATGTTACCGCGTCCAGGGAGCATTTTGCAAATACCGTTCTATCCCCCGTTTTTTTATCTGCTGCTCCAGCAGCATTGCCTCGCTTCGCGTTGCGCATGGCGTATGCCAAACAAGGCACCAGGGACCGGGAAAACGTTTGGTGGTCTTGCTTCCGTGATATTCCGGCTCGTTATGTTGACGCAACCGCCTCTCCAGATCATCGGTCTGCCCACAATAATGGCGGCCTGTCGCTTCGCTTTGAAGAATGTATGCCGATAGCTCATAAGGAAAAAGCCAGGAAAAAATTCCTGGCTTTTATGTATTTGGCTCCCGGAGCAGGACTCGAACCTGCGACATGGTGGTTAACAGCCACCCGCTCTACCAACTGAGCTATCCGGGAATAATTGGGTTTATTTTGAATCAAATCAGGTTGGTATAAATACCATACAGGACGTATTCTGTCAAATGATTATTTGCTGTCCGGACCCTGGACCCGTGCCCCCGACCCTGCTTTTTATCCGCCCTCCTGGCCTTTCTTGAGCTCCATAATCACGAGCTTGGCGATGGCTTTGAGCGTATCGAATACGCCGGTGCCGTCCGTGGCCACGGCCTCAAAATCCAGAACGCCTTTGGTGTTCAGTGCTCTTTTCATTTCCTCGAGCGGCACGACATTCGGCAGGTCTCGCTTGTTGTACTGGATGATGAAAGGTATTTTGTCGAGCTCATAGCCCTGTTCTGTAAGGTTTGTGCGCAGGTTCTCAATGCTCTCGATGTTCGCTTCCATGCGCTCTATCTGCGAATCCGCGACAAAAACGACGCCGTCCACGCCCTTCAGAATAAGCTTTCGACTCGCGTCGTAAAAGACCTGGCCGGGAACGGTGTAAAGGTGAAACCGGGTTTTGAAACCGCGTATCTCGCCCAGGGCGAGCGGAAGAAAATCGAAGAACAGCGTCCGCTCGGTCTCCGTGGCGAGAGATATCATTTTCCCTTTGCTGTCCGGGTTCGTTTTTTTGTATATATACTGCAGGTTCGTGGTCTTCCCGCACAGCCCCGGCCCGTAGAAGACTATTTTGCAGTTGATCTCTCTCGAAGAATAATTGATAAAAGACATGGGACCGTATTTCCTCTCCTTAGGCGATCAGGGAATGTGCGAGGCTGGGTTAGCCGAAGAGTTTATCAATATCTTCGTCCGTTATTTCGGCAAAAGGCGACCCGGCGGTTTTGCCGCTGCCCTTTTCCGTTTCGACTTTTTGAAGGAGTTGGTTGAATATGCCGCCGAGCGCTTCGGTGCTCTTTTTCACCCGGAGCCGGACGAGCCCGAGAGATGAGCGCTGGTCGAAGATCACCACCAGGATCACGCGCTGGCCGATGATGGAGATGTGAATATTGTCACGCTGGCCTTCGTGGAAGAGGATGGAAAATTCCTTCTCGCCGAGAAGCTTGGCCATGCCCCCGGTGGCCGCGATGTTGCCCGCGGTCAGCGACGCCAACGACGTGGTGTCGAGGTTTTCCGTCTCGCCGGTGGCCGCGATGAGCTGGCCATTCTTGTCTACGAGGAACACCACCTTGGCGTTAGCCTGTTGCAGGAGGCGCTGGAGTTCTGCGTCTATGAGCTTAAATTCTTCTTCATACATCACCAAATCTGAACCCAGCATGTCTGCGTCTCCTTGTGCAATAATACCACTGTCACAACTATTTGTTATTAAACCATACTGACAGGCAGATTTCAAGCGTTTTTTTAGAAATCGAGCCCAAAAAATGGCCGGAAGAGGATTCTCCCGGCCATGAGCTTCACTGCGTTTTATGGGAAACTGTTAATCGTCAGCTTTTAGACATTTCCTGGAGCTTCTTGAGGCTCTCCCAGTCCGCGTCAACGATTGATTGGAACGTTTCGAGCATCTTTTCATTGCCGGGAGCAAAGAGATGCTTGAACCTGCCTTGGGGTTTAATCCAGTCGGTTATGGCCTTCTTTTTGTCCTTCGGGTCATAGTTGATCGTCCATTTGCCGTTTTCCACTTCATAGAGGGGCCAGAAACAGGTTTCTACGGCAAGTTTTGACAGCTGGATCGAGTCATTCGTCTGTGTTCTCCACCCCCGGTTGCAGGGCGATACAATGCCCATGTAAGCGGGGCCATTGGTGGCGAGCGCCTTCTTGACCTTAGTAATGAGGTCTTTCCAGTTATGCGGAGAAGCCTGGGCGGCATAGGCTACATTGTGGGCCGCCATGATGCGGGTAAGGTCCTTCCGGCGCTGCATCTTGCCGCTCGTTTTGGAACCCACGGGATCGGTGGTCGTGTCCGCGCCGAAAGGCGTGGCGCTCGAGCGCTGGATGCCCGTATTCATGTATGCGCCGTTGTCATAGCAGATATACAGGAGCTGATGCCCGCGCTCCATGGCGCCCGACAGCGCTTGGAAGCCAATATCATACGTTCCGCCGTCTCCTCCGAAGGCGATGAATTTTACGTCCTTGCTGATCTTGCCTTTTTTCCGGAGCGCCCGGTACATGGTCTCGATACCCGAAGCCGTGGCTGCGGCGTTTTCGAAGGCGCTGTGCATCCAGGGCACCCGCCACGCCGTATACGGGTAAAGGCAGGTAGAAACTTCGAGACAACCGGTGGCATTTGCGATGACCACGGGGCCGTCAACGGCCATGAGGACCTGCCGCACGATGGTCGGCGCACCGCAGCCGGCGCACATCCGGTGGCCGCCCGTAAGCAGCTCCGGCTTATGCGACAATGATTTAAGGGTCATGGGTTTTTCCTGTGTCGTGCTCATACGCTCTCCTTTGGAGAGAAATCCTAAATTCCAATATCTAAATCCGGAACAATCTCATCGTATACAGAGGGCTGAAATCCGGGATTTAGCTATTCGATGGTATTTCGTATTTAGGATTTCGATTTTAGAATTTATCAGTTCCTCACCGTAATGTACTCTTTTACCATCTTGATCTTGCCGGTCTTCGCGACCTCGATGGTTTCATCGATCACCTGGTCTACATCGAGCGGCATAAGGTCCCTGCCGCCGAGCCCGTAAATTTTATTGAACAGCGCCGGACCCTGGCGGTACGGATACACTGCCGAAGCAATCTCCATAAACATCGGACCGAAGCCGCCGTAAGAATCCGCGCGATCCATGACGCAAACGGCCTTTGCGTTCTTAAGCGCGGCGCCGACTTCTTCGTACGGAAAGGGCCTGAACATCCGGGGCTTCAGGAGCCCGGCCTTCACGCCTTTGTCCCGATAGCGATCTACCTCGTCTTTAACCGTGCCCGCGGCGGAATTCAATGCCACGATGACAACTTCGGCATCCTCAAGACGGTAGGTCTCGAACAAGTCGTACTTCCTGCCGGAAATTTTCGCGAATTCCGCGGACACGTCCTGTACGACCTTCTTCACATGCAGCATTGCCTCGTGCTGGGCACGCTTGTGTTCCATGTAGTAATCCGGCAGCACCAGAGCGCCGATGCTCTTGGGATGATCGAGGTCCAGGAGCGGATCGATCGCCTTATACTCACCGACAAACTTTTTCACGACATCATCGGGCAGATATTGCATGCTCTCGATGGAATGGCTGATGATGAACCCGTCCATGCAGACCATGATCGGGAGTCGCACATCCGTGTGCTCGGCAATGCGGTATGCCATGACGGTATTGTCATAGGCTTCCTGGGCGTTCTCGGAAAAGAGCTGGATCCATCCGCAGTCACGCGCGCCCATCCCGTCGGAGTGGTCGCCATGAATGTTCAGCGGCGCGGAAAGGGCCCTGTTCACGAGCGCCAAAAGTATCGGCAGCCGGTAGCCTGAAGCGATATGAAGCATCTCCCACATGAGGGCCATCCCCTGGGAGCTTGTCGCCGTGGCCACGCGGCCTCCCGCGGCCGAGGCGCCGATGCAGGCGCTCATGGCGCTGTGCTCGCTCTCCACCAGGATGGTCTCGGTGTCCACTTTGCCGTTGGCAACGAACTCGGTGAAGCGCTGCATGATTTCCGTTGACGGTGTAATCGGGTACCCCGGCATGACGTCGGGGTTTAACTGGCGGAGCGCCTCGGCGACCGCCTGGTTGCCGGTGACCGCCACGGTCTTTGTCGTTGTTTCGCCCATGTTATTTGCCCTCCTCTTCCATGACGATCGCCTTGTTGCCTTTCTTTCCTGGGCACTCCATGGCACACACTCCGCAGCCTTTGCAGTGGTCGTAATCAAACCCCGTCATTTTTTCATCTTTTACCTTTACGGCGGAGTCGGGGCAGTAGACCCAGCAGAACAGGCACTGAATGCAGTTTTCCTCGATCCACCGCGGCTTGAGCGAACGCCAGGAACCTGTTTGATAGGTGTCCGCATTCCCGGCTTCCAGGATATTACCGGCAAGCGTCAGCTCTTTCCAGTTCTTCAGTTTCATCCCTGCTTTACCTCCTCAAAGCCGCGCTTTACCGCGGCGAGATTCGCGTCGATAATCTTCTGCGCGAACTTCTTTCCGAAGCTGCCTTGCACTTGATCGAGCAGCACCTCCATGGTCACGATTCCACATGCCTTGGTCACCGCGCCAAGCATGGAAGAATTCGGCATGGCCCTGCCGATGGTCTCAATCGAGATCTTGGAAGCGTCCACGGTGAATACCTTCTGGGAGGCTTTGGCCTTGATCTTCTCCCGCACGTCCTTCGGGTCCTTCATCGTGTTGATGACGAACACCGCGTCATCCTTTGCGCCCTCGGTAACGTTGATCGCGTCGAGGAGCGTGGCGTCCACGACCGCCACCACACCGGGGTTCAGCACCGGACAGTGCATGCGGAGCGCCTTTTCGCTGATCCGGTTATACGCGCGAAGCGGCGCGCCGGCGCGCTCGGGACCGTATTCCGGAAACGCCTGCACCTGGCGACCGCCGCTCAGACATGCGTCAGCAAGCACCTTCGCTGCCGTCACCGTGCCCTGGCCGCCCCTGCCATGCCATCTGATCTCCACCATTTCTGCCATAGGAACCTCCACATAAGAATGCAATCAAAAAATCAATATCGAACTTACTATCACCATTCGGGAGTGCTGTTTCACGCCTTTTTTTGCGTGTCGAGTAAGGTGCGGTTTGTAGTTATTCTTCCTGCTTTAGATATTCCGCTTTCTCTTCTACATTTCCCTTCTGCCCTCAAGCGCCCGCTGGACCGTGTTTTCATCGGCGTATTCAATGTCTCCTCCCACCGGAAGGCCATATGCGATGCGACTAACGCCGATACCGAGCGGTTTAATTAACTTTGAAAGATAAAGGGCCGTTGTCTCCCCCTTTACCGTAGGGTTTGTGGCAATAATTACTTCTTTGACCCCGCCTGCGCTGAGCCGCTCCATGAGACCGTCGATCTTGAGGTCCTCCGGCCCGATACCGTCGAGAGGAGCGATGGCGCCCATGAGCGCATGGTAGCGCCCCCGGAAAATGCCGGTCTTTTCAAGGATAAGAATGTTGCTCGGCTCTTCAACGACGCAAATGCGCGAGGCATCCCGTTTTTCGTCACGGCAAATGCCGCACAACTCATCCTCGGTGATGTTGTTACAAAGAGAACAGTACCGGGTGTTGTTCTTGAGGCTCAGGATGGCCTGGGCAATCCCCTCAGCCTCCGCCAACGGCATGGCAAGGACTGCGTAGGCAAGGCGCTCGGCGCTTTTTTTGCCGATTCCGGGAAGCCGCATGAACGCCTCGACCATCCGGCCCAACGTCTTGCCCGAAATTTCAGTTACCTGCGCGGCAGCCTTTCCGTGCTTTCTCGCCTGAGATGGATGCCGGGACGATTCCCGCTCCTTCCCGGCCGCTGTCCTGTCTTGACCGCCCTGTTCCATACGTACCGGCTCGCCCTACAACAACCCGGGCGGAAGCCCCATGCCGGCCGTAAGTCTTGCCATCTCTTCTTTCATCAGGTCTTGCGATTTACGGAGCGCTTCATTCACTGCAGCCGTGACAAGATCCTGAAGCATTTCAACATCTTTCGGATCAACTACCGAAGGATCAATCTTGATCGAAAGGACTTCCTGGCGGCCATTGGCCGCCACCGTCACCATGCCGCCGCCCGAAGATGCTTCTACGGTCTTCCCCGCAGCCTCTTCCTGGAGCTTCTTTACCCGCTCCTGCATCTGCTGGGCCTGTTTCATTAAGTTGCCGATAATATTTTTTGACATTTAAACCCTCATGACCTGCGGACCCGAGAATATAGAGTTGAAGCATGATAATAAATTTTTTTTTCTCTATTTGCAATAAAAAATGCAGGTCATGAGGGTTTGA